>JAUWSZ010000211.1 GCA_030609865.1 bacterium
CCGAACGCCGTCTGAGGCTGTTGAGAAATGGTCAGATGCAAGGCGCGCGAAATCCTGAGGAATGAGGCGTACAACGTACTCCGAAGTGACGAAGGATGAGTGCAACGCCGCAGATGGCCGTTTATCGGCAGCCTCAGGAGAAAGGAGTCTCACTTGGCCATCACACCCTGGGAGGTTTTTGCAGACCTGGGAAGCGCCGGTCTCCTGCTCTTGACCGGTCAGCTATTGCGGTCCAGGCTCGGTGTTCTGCAGCGCCTGTTCCTGCCGGCCAGCGTCATCGGCGGCTTCCTCGGACTCGCTCTCGGCCCGAGCGGGGCGAACGTCCTCAAGCTGTCCGAGGCCTTCCCTGCCTACCCGAGCATCTTGATTGCGCTCATCTTTGCCGCCCTTCCCTTGGCCTCGGAGCGGGTGGACCTGAAGGGTGCAACCAGGCAACTCACGGACATGTGGTCCTTCTCGGCCGTGGCCACCCTGTTGCAGTGGGGCCTGGGTGTCCTGTTTACGGTTGTCCTGCTTCGGCAATTGTGGCCGGACCTTAACCCCGGTTTTGGCGCCGTACTCGCCAGCGGTTTCGTGGGTGGGCACGGAACGGCGGCCGCGGTAGGGGAGACGTTCCTCGGCCTCGGCTGGTCCGAGGCGACCTCCCTCGCCATGACGTCGGCAACCGTCGGGATTCTGAGTTCGATCATCGGGGGGATGGCCTTGATCAAGTGGGGAACCTCTTCCGGACACGCAGGGTTCATCACCCGATTTCAGGACTTGCCCGACGAGCTTCGTACGGGCCTGGTCAGGGAGGAGGCTCGGAAGTGGGTCGGCAAGGAGACCGTTTCATCCAACTCGATCGACACACTCGCCTTCCATTTCTGCCTCATATGCTGTGCCGCCGTGGGCGGCTACTTCCTGAGCACCTGGTCGGGAAAGGTTTTTCCCCAGTTCCGGCTGCCGGTCTTCTGCGTGTCCTACGTCGTATCCCTCGTTTTCGTAAGGGGCCTTCGAGCCACAAGCGCCATCCAATACGTGGACAGGAAGACGGTGGGTCATCTGGCAGGAGGTCTGACCGACATCCTCGTCGTCTTCGGCATCGCCTCGGTCAAGATCGCCATCGTGATCAAGTACGCCCTTCCTCTCGCGCTTCTGTTCGTGTTCGGAATCGCCCTGTGTGCCTTTATCTTCTTTTGGATGGGCCCCCGTTTTTTCGAAACGTACTGGTTCGAAAAGTCCCTCTTTACCTGGGGATGGATCACGGGCGTCACGGCCCTGGGGATCACACTGCTCAGGATCGTCGATTCGGAGAACGGCTCGCGGGCGCTCAACGATTTCGCCCTTGCCTATCTTTTCGTCGTGCCCGTGGAGATCGCGTTGGTGGCCTTTGCTCCCCAGGTTATCATGACCGGACATTCCTGGACCCTCGTCGGAATTACGATCGGGGTGGCCGCCCTCATTTCCGTTCTGGTCCGTCTCGTGAATCGTACCTGACAGCCTCCTAGTATCGAAAGTACTCTTCGTCGAGAGGCAGGCGGCGAGCCATCCTGGTGAAATCCTGGTCCCTGTGCAAGAGCAGTGCCCCGTACTCCATCGCAATGCGTGCAATACAAAAGTCGATCGGACTGTTCACCGTGATGCCTCTTCGACGCAGATCGAAGTAGACCCTCGCAGCGTTTCGCCAGGTCCCTTCGGATGCCTCGAGGTAATACTGGGTCGCGAGGTATTCGTCGAGGGACTTCCACTCCTTTTCGTTCCGTGCTCCTTGAAGGAGTTCCAGCTGTGTGAACCTTGTCAGCACGCAGATCTCTGCCCCGACCCTTTCTCGAAAAGTCCGGGCGATGCCCCCTCTTCTATCTCTGAGGATTTCGATCCAGACCGAGGTGTCGACGAGGATCATGTCCGAAGCTTCCGCGACTTCTTGTGGTCGTAACCCTTGATGAGCCGGACCTTGCCCGAGAGCTCTGTCAAATCCTTACGTCGTCTCATTCGGACATAATCCCGCAGCGCCTCGTGGATCAACTCCTTTTTCGTCTTGGCGTCACTCACGGAGAAGGCGTGGGCGAGCAAGTCATCGTCGATGACGATATTGGTCCTCATGGCCAGACTCCCTATGTGTAAGGTGTGCACACAATACACATACTATACACACGCTGCCCTCGGCGTCAATGCTCCGCCCCCATTCATGCATCTGCGTGACTTCATGCCGAGCTTTCCGCAAGGCTAAACCTTACGGGACGGTGGGTTCCTGAAGATCCGGGGTGCTTTCGGTGGGTTGATCTGTCGCCGTGCCGCTTGCGGGTTCACGGGCCGGTTCACGGGCCACGAGGTCCGCGAGGAAGCGACCTATGTCCTCTGCCAGCCGGGCACTGTGCATGTGTTTGTTCGATTCACAGGGCAGGAGGTCGGCCGTTTGGATCGTCTCGGCCATCCGTGTCATATCGTCCGAGGCGTGCAGTTTGTCCGAGGGGGCATAGGCAATCCGGGTCGGAGCCTTGACCGTTTCCAGATCAGGCCAGACCTGATAGTGCATGAAGGCCCGGCCCGAAAGCTTGATGCGCAGGGGATGTGCGGAAAGAATCGTGTTCTCGTACCGCTGCATCTGTTCGGGCTCTTTTTCGACGTTTACCCGAAAGTGCCTGAAGTACCAGACGATGAAATGCTTCACAACACGGTACGCAGGGGATGGAAACAGGTAGGGCATCCAACGGAGGGCGAAGGAGACCCGGAACTCGCATGCCGGCCCCACAAGAAAGACGCCTTTCGCCTTCAGCCGTTCATGCTTCAATGCCTCGAGCAGGACCGTGGCCCCCAGCGAACTGCCGGATACGATCGCCTCTTCCATGTCGATCGGCAGCCTGGAACAGGCGGTGATCACGTCCTCGGTAAACCGCTCCATGCGGAAGTCATCCGTCCGCAGGCGGTTCTTGTGAATTTCCGCCGACTTCTTCTCCCGCGTCTCGATGTAATAAACAGGGTGCTTCTGGGTGAGGGCATACAGCAACTTCGCCCATCCGGCCACGGTAGACACCCATCCGGCCACGAACACGATCGGGGAGCCCGCGTCGTCGTTCTTCGGTTCCCATGAAACGACCCGGAGGCTCACCTCCTTGTTCACGGGGATCCTCTGCTCGGAGAAGGAGGCGTGGTGTGCTGAGATCGGGTCCCTTAACAAATCCGACATGGAAACCTCGAAAAGATCTATTGCTGAGAACCTTAGTATAGAAGGAGAGGTCGCGGGCGGTCAAGCAGGAAAGCCCCAAAATAGTAGGGGACGTCCTTGACTAACTGTACTAACTACCGATTTGGACGTAAGTCCAGTTAGTCAAGGACGTCCCCCTCTTTTTGAGTGCTTTTCCCCCAAGCTTCGGAAAAGGGGACGGGACTCTATTTGGGTATCCACAGTGGATTCGCCGGCAGACCCCTTGATGGATGGCACGAGAATCTGGAGAATGAAGAGTTTCTCGCTAGCCCGCGTATTATACGAAACTTCGTCGCGAGAGTGGTGGAAGTGCGGAAGGTTCGGGCCCGAAGATTCCGTGCTTACGGCGCAAGTAGTAGAAGGCTTCGTGCAATATGCGGGCTAGCTCACACAGGAGGTGGTCATGGGACGGAAGAAGGCGTTTACGGTGCAGAGCTTGATCCTCTGTCTGTTGTTCAATGGCTTGATGCTGGGGTGCCTGTATTGGATGGCGAGGCAGGCATTCCTCGGCCTCCACGACGGGATGGCCCTCGTCACGGGCGGTGGCCTCGAGGGTGTGCCCGACCAGGTAGGGAGGGTCCTCACGGGTGTCGGTGCATTCCTGGACAAGAATCGGGCCCTGCTGGCGCCGGTCGTGTTCGGGCTCGGAGGGTTGGTGACGATTGCCCTCTGGCTCTCTCTTCTGCTTGCCGGGCGCCGGCTCATCGGAGAGGAGTCCGGTGCTCAAGAGGAAGGCGTCGGCCCTTCTGAAGAACCCCTCAAGAAGGAGGTTAACAGGCTGGAGAAGGAGTTGCAGGCCGCAAAAAAGGCTGCCTCAAAGCCCTCCCCGGCGCCGGCGATTCAGATTCTTTCCATCCTGCAACGCCAGGGGCGGTTGGTCGATTTTCTCGAGGAGGATCTCAGCCTGCACGAGGACAGCCAGATCGGCGCCGCGGTTCGCAGCATTCACCAGGGCTGCAAGGAGGCCCTTTCTCAGAATGTGGGCCTGGAGGCCGTCTACAGCGAGGAGGAGGGAACGGAAGTGACGATCCAGCCCGGTTTCGACCCCCAGGCCGTCCGCCTGACCGGCAATGTGCAGGGAGACCCGCCGTTTCAGGGGGTTCTCCGTCATCGAGGATGGCGCGTCGTGCGCATGGACCTTCCCCTGAAGTCGCCGGACAGGGAGATAGACTGGATTCTGGCCCCTGCCGAGGTCGAAATAGGCGAGTAGAACGAGTCGAGGACGCAAACCAAAAGGAATTTGATCCTTGGGAAATCCGAAATACATCATCGGCATCGATCTGGGAACCACGAACTGTGTTCTGGCTTACACGGAGGCGGAGCCTTCCCTGACCGGGGAGGCCGACATCCGAATCTTCGAGATCCCCCAGGTGGTGAGTCCGGGTGAAGTCGAAGAACGTGCCCTGCTCCCTTCGTGCCTTTTCCTCCCCGGCCCCCACGATGTTCCCGAAGGTGGGCTTCTCCTCCCCTGGAGTCGTGAGGAGCCGGATTGCGGAGTTGGAGAGTTTGCGCGGAAGAGGGGAACGGAAATCCCCCATCGGCTTGTCTCCTCCGCGAAATCATGGCTCTGCCATGACGGCGTGGACCGAACCCAACCGATCCTCCCCTGGGACAGCCCCGAAGAGGCCAGGCGCATCTCCCCGGTGGAGGCCTCGGCCCGGCTTCTGGAGCACCTGCGGAATGCCTGGAATCACGAGATGGCTGCCGGCGACCCGGAAGCGCGTCTGGAAGGCCAGGACCTGTATCTCACCGTGCCCGCTTCCTTCGATGCGGTTGCCCGGGAGCTGACGGTTCAGGCCGCCCGGTCGGCAGGCCTGGACCATTTCACCCTGTTGGAGGAACCTCAGGCCGCCTTCTATGCCTGGCTCGAATCCCAGAAAGGCCAGTGGCGTGAGGCGGTCAATAAAGGGGACTCGATCCTGGTCTGTGATGTGGGAGGGGGCACGACGGATTTCAGCCTGATCGTCGTGACCGAACAGGAGGGGAATCTCGCCTTGAAAAGGGTCGCCGTGGGCGATCACCTCCTCTTGGGCGGCGACAACATGGACCTGACCCTCGCCCATGTGATCCGGGCAAAATTGTCGGAAAAGGCGAGGAAGCTGGATGCCTGGCAATTCAGGGGACTTTGGCACAGCTGTCAGGCGGCCAAAGAGCGCCTCCTCGGGGACGGCGCTCTGGAATCGGAGCCGGTCGTGATTCTCGGGCGGGGATCCTCCCTGATCGGTGGCACCCTCCGTACCGAGCTGACCCGCAAGGAGGCCGAATCGGTTCTGCTTGACGGCTTCCTTCCCCTGTGCGAATCCTCTGAGCTGCCCAAAGAAGGGGCCAGGGCCGGGATGCGGGAAATGGGGCTTCCCTACGAGTCGGATCCTGCGATTACCCGGCACCTTGCCAGGTTCTTGATGCGCCAGTCCCGCCGATCCGAGACAGAGGAACCCGGACGCTCTCCTACCGCCGTTCTCTTCAACGGAGGGGTGATGAAGTCTCCCC
>JAUWSZ010000239.1 GCA_030609865.1 bacterium
ATTCGGGTCCAGGGCGGCGACTCCCTGCTGGAAACCCTGACGCAACAGAAGATCTTCATCCCGAGTGCGTGCGGCGGGCGCGGCTCCTGCGGATACTGTAAGGTCAAGGTTCTGGACGGTGCCGGCCCTCTGCTTCCGACCGAGGAGCCTTATCTCGAAGATGCGGAAAGAAACGAGGGGATTCGTCTCTCCTGTCAGGTCAAGATCCGAAACGATGTGCGCATTCAGATTCCTGAAGAGCTCCTTTCGATTCAGGAGTACGAATGTGTGTGCACTCATATTCAGGATCTGACGTACGACATCAAGCAGTTCCGGTTCGAATTGAAGGAGCCGGACCGGATAAATTTCGTTCCGGGGCATTACGTGCAGTTCCTAACTCCGGTCTACGAGGGGTGCGAGGAGGAGGTCTACCGGGCCTATTCGATCTCCTCGGATCCGTCCGATGCGGGGTTCATCGAGCTGATCGTCCGTTTCGTTCCGAACGGGATCTGCACCACCTACATGTTCGAGCACCTCCAGGTGGGCGACCCTGTGCGAATCAACGGGCCCTATGGCGATTTTCGGCTCTCGGACACAGACGCCCCCATCGTGTTCGTGGCGGGTGGATCCGGAATGGCGCCCATCAAATCGATGCTCCACGTGATGGTGAACACCGCCTCTACCCGGTCCGCCACGTATTACTTCGGCGTGAACACACCCGAGGATCTCTTCTTCGTCGAGGAGATGAAGGCCTTTGAAGCGAAGCTCCCGAATTTCAAGTTAGTTCCCGTCCTTGCCATACCGGAGGCGAACAATGGCTGGAAGGGGGAGACCGGGCTGGTCACAGAGGCCCTCGACCGAAGCCTGAACAAAGCAGGGTCGTACGAGGCCTACCTGTGCGGGAGCCCGGGCATGATCGATGCAACGATTGAGGTGTTCAAGGGGCACGGAATGCCCCGCGAGCACATTTATTTCGATAAGTTCTAGTTGAGTGAGTCTGGATCGAATCGGTTCCATCTTGCAGAAAGGAGCGATCTTGAAGCGATCGCCCGAAGCCAAGCGGCTCGAGGAAGTCCTGCGGTGCTCCCGGATCGTTGCAGGAGGCTTCCTGGGGATCGACACGAGAATCCTGGAAGAGATCATCGAAACGGACGCGACTGCGTTGATCAAGCTGAGGACCACCGCCCAGAGAATTGCTGCCCGTATGCGTGAGATAACGGAGCGAGGGAAGGCGGGGTTGGGCACGTCCGTGAAGTTCGACGAAAAGAGAGAGGTGGTGGTCGATGAAAACCGGGGGCAGACGGTATGCCCCTGGCCCCACGCGGGCGGGTATCAGAAAACGATTACCACGGTCCGGAGGCGCGACACGGGAGCGACCGCAAGGTGGTCCGACCTCTCCCTCCACTTCATCGAGGCCCATGGATTTTTCCAGGGACGGGGCTCTGCCTTCAGGGTGGAGCCCGAAGACCTGGTGGCGGTCCTCTTCGGTTAAGGTTGACGTCGATTCGTTTCGGACATGCCGGCTCGCCGGCTTCTGAAGGCAGTGATACAAAGGGCTCAAGCAACGCCAATCCAAAGACAGGAGGAGTCGCAAGATGCAAAAGTACGTATGCACCGTCTGTGGTTACGAGTATGATCCGAGCGTGGGGGATCCGGACAGTGGAATCGCTGCGGGCACAGCCTTCGACGATATCTCGGATGACTGGGTATGCCCGGTCTGCGGCGCTACAAAGGATATGTTCGAACCGGCGTAGCCCGAAAGCCCTCTCAAAGAGGCTGGGGTTGGGGGGGAGACTCCGTTCGTCAAACCGAAGAACGGAGCCTTCCCCCGGCCATCGCGGGATCTCTAGATCAAGAGCGAGACAAACCCCACGACCGGCAGCAGGAGCACACGCACGAGGGCTCGCAACCATGGCCTCTCGGCGATGGCACGGGCAACCGGCGGGCTGTGCTGGTAGTAGGCCTCGACAAAAGCCCTTCCTGCAGAATTCTTCATCAAGGTTGCATCCCTGAAAGACCGAAGAGCGTCGATCTTCCCCTCCAGGGTGGTCCCGAAGGCGGCCGTTGCGATGAAGCAGTCCCGCCCATCACAGTTCTCATCGATGTCGTTGTTCGGGATCTCATCGGCGAGAGGGTTGATGTCCGGATTGCCGTCGTCGCAGTCCCAGTACGGGTACGTGCATCGCCCACTCGCAGGATCTCCGAATCCGTCCCCGTCATTGTCGATACAGGGTGGGCCGCAGAGCGGGGCGCTCTCGCAGGCAGGGTCCGAGCAGCAGGGGTCCTGTTCGTCTATTGCGTTACAGGCGTTTTCGCAAACGTCGCCCGTCTCGTCACAGGAGTCGTTCGTGCAGTCGTTCGTGTCCGCGCAATCCACCTCGATTCCTGCCTGGCAATCGAGCAGCAGGTTGCATGTTTCAGTGCCGTTGCACCACTGGCCATCGTCGCAGAGGGCGTCGCTGGGTGTATGATCGCAGGAAAGGGTCCCCTCGTTACAGACGTCCACCGTGCAGCCTACACCGTCATCACAGTCCACGTCGGTTCCGTCCTGGCAGTCGAGCAACGGATCACAGGTTTCGGTTCCGGTACACCACAAGGTATCGTCGCAGACGGCGTCGTTCGGCACGTTGTCGCATGAATCGGTTCCTTCGTTGCAGGCGTCCGTCGTGCAGCCCACACCGTCATCACAGTCCGGCTCGGTTCCGGCCTGGCAGTCGAGCAGCAGATCGCAGGTTTCGGCGCCGTTGCACCACAAGGTATCGTCGCAGAGAGTGTCGTTCGGCACGTTGTCGCACGAGTCAGTCCCTTCGTTGCAGGCATCCTCCGTGCAGGTCACGGCGTCGCTGCAGTCTACCGGGGTGCCCGCCTGGCAGGCTCCCGCGCTGCAAAACTCCAGGCCGTTGCAGAATTCCTCGTCCACGCAACCGGCCGAGGCAGCCGGCTCCTCGTCAATGCCGTCGGAACAGTCGTTGTCGATGCCGTCGCATACCTCCTGCGTCCCCGGGTTAATGCATCTCGCGCAAGCTGCGCACGCAGTGTCACCGCAGGAACAGGCGTCACATCCTGCCGGGTCGTCCGTGGGATCGTCATCACAGTCATCCCCCCCCGGTTCGGCATCGGTGCAGTAGGTGTCTCCATCCTGATCGGTGCAGGAAATGGCAAGGTAGATCTCCAGGTCCACGCCGGTGTAGACCTCCTTTCCCTTCCAGAGGATGTCCTTCTCGAGCCGGTCCGGGTTGTCGTTGATCTTCGGGTGGCCCTTCCCCCAGTTCGTGTCCGTGGTGATCTGGGTCATGTGGTCTTGTGCCGGGAATTGGCCATTCCACAGGAAGATCTGCCACGCCGACGTGACCCACCTTCGCCATGCCACCTCTCCGGCTTCGTTGATGTAGGGGTCCGTGTCGTCGGTCGTGTTGTCCGTAATCTTCGCAATGTGGCCTGCCGGAGGGAATTGGCCGTCCCAGAAATAGATTTCCAGACCGGATCCGTCCGAGGCGTGCCAGACGACCTTCCCGTCGTTGTTGATCCGGGGATGAGAGTCGTTCTCACCGTTGTTCGTGATCTGGGTGACATGGTCTGCGACAGGGGTCTGGCCGTCCCAGAAGAAGATCTCGTAGTCCGTGCCGTCATACCCGGCCCAGACCACCATGTCGAAATCATTGATCTGGGGATCGATATCCTCGTCCCCGTAAGTGTTGGAGAGATTGATCGGGCCTGAGCCGTCATAGAAATAGATGTCCTTCTTGTCCAGAGGTTCAACGACCTTCTTCCAGACCACGTTTCCACTGGCGTTCACCTGCGGTCCCTGGTCTTCATTGTGCGGGTCGTTCGAGATGTTGCTTGCACTCCCGCCGTTATACAGGAAGATCTCGTAGTCCGAGTCGTCGTCTCCTTCCCAGACCACGTGGCCGCCATCGCTGATGCGGGGATTGCTGTCATCGAAGTCACCGCTGTTGGAGATGTTTGTCTCGCCCCCACCGCTGTCGAGCATGATCTCCGCCTTCGTCGCGGGGCTCCCCCGTT
Organism: bacterium; assembly: GCA_030609865.1. The sequence continues at coordinate 4,003 of JAUWSZ010000239.1, forward strand.
GCCAGACAACGGTCCCGTCGCTGTTGATGTCCGGCTTCTGGTCGTTGCCCGGGTCGTTCGTCATGGGGCTCGGGTTCTGGGTCTTCCCGCTGGAAAGGAAGATCTCCCAGTCCTGGCCGTCGAATCCTTGCCAGACCCAGGTCCCATCGTCGTTGAGCTCGTAGCCTATGCCGTCGGGTACGCCTGGATTGGGATGTCCGTCATCGAAGGAATTCTGCGTCAGCTGGACGACTTCGTGGATTGCGTAGCAGATCGGTGTGGCGGCAAGCACCACAACCATGCTGAGGATCAAGCCGGATGCGAACCTCTTCATCTTCCTTCCTCCGTACTGCAGGGTGGTTTATGAAAACGCCTTGATAATCTACGAAAAGAAAAAATAGTATATCACATATATTAACCTATTTTTCCCGGTAATGTAAACGTTTTTTGGAACGTTCGTGAAATCCCGAAGAGGAGCGAATGGGATTTGCCCCTTCGGGGGATTGCCGCTACACTCTGTCGTCTGAAAGAGGCTGTCGATAAACGGCCATCTGCGGCGTTGCACTCATCCTTCGTCACTGCGGCGGACGAGAAGTCCTGCCTCATTATGACATGGACCCCCGCTTTCGCGGGGGCAGGTTTCGCGCGCCTTGCATCTGACCATTTCTCGACAGCCTCTTAGAAGGGGTGTTTTTCGACATCGTCTGAAAGGAGGAAGCGGAGAATGATCGTACGACTGGTGGTTGGACAGTTGATGGTGAACTGCTACATCGTCGGGTGCAAGGAAACGAACGAGGCGGTGGTCATCGATCCCGGCGGAGACGTTCCCCGGATCGTCTCCGAACTCGTCAAAAGGGACCTGACAGTCAAGTACATCCTGAACACCAATGGCCACTGGGACCATACGGATGGCAACGATGAACTCAAGAAGATCACAAAGGCCCCCTTGCTGATCCACGCCGCCGACGCGGGGAAGCCGAGCGAAGGGACGGACGGGTTTCTCGAGGAGGGGCAGGAGATCCGGTTTGGGACCTACCGCCTGAAGGTGCTCCACACCCCGGGCCATTCCCCTGGGGGCGTGTGCTTTTGCAGCCCTGGGGTCGTGTTCTCAGGAGACACCCTTTTCGCCGGCTCGATCGGACGAACAGATCTCCCGGGTGGAAGCTACGAAGACCTTCTGGATGGCGTGCGAAAGAAGCTCTTCTGCATGGAGGACGATACCCGCGTCTATCCGGGGCACGGTCCCCTCAGCACGATCGGCCAGGAGAAGCGGTCGAACCCCTTCTTCAGGTAGCCCCCCGAGCCCCCCTTCCTGCCCTCCCTCAAGGTCAAAGGTAAAAGGTAAAAGGGGAAAGG
>JAUWSZ010000375.1 GCA_030609865.1 bacterium
GTTCGATCTAATTTTTTCATAGCATACTTGGAGGCGTGCGGATTTTCTGCTTGAACCTCCTCGGGGAGACGGAATCAGTGGCAAGGGTTGATATCAGCAGGATCAGAAAAGACGAAGTCATGCGCGTGGCGACAAAACTTGTGGCGAGAAAGGGGTGGCAAAATACCACCCTTGCAGACATTGCCAGAGAGGCCGGTGTGAGTCTCGGGGTGATCACATATCACTTTTCCAGCAAGGATGAAATCATCCGAGGCGTAATGGAAAGGTATGTGGGTGAAAATCTCACCCAGCTCTATCAGTCAGTCCAGGAGTGCGATGACCCTGTTGAGAAGCTGAAGAACCTTGTACGGTTGGCCCTGCGCGAGACGAAAAGAGACAAGGAAATCTACTACGTGCACTTTGACTACTGGGCCAAGATTTCGTGGAACGAGGAAATCAGGGAGATCAACGCGCAGTTTTACGACTTCGCCAGAGATTGGACAGCCGATTGCGTCCGGGGCGGCATCGAGGCAGGCGTCTTCAAGGAGATCGACCCAAGGGAAGCAGCCACCCTGATCAATGCCCTGCTTATCGGAATACAGGCGCAGCATGCCTTTGACGAAGAGGCCTTCGACTTCGAGCGTGTCGCTGAAATGGCAGAAAAGGCCGTTCTGGACTTTTTGCTGGCCTGAACTTGGTTTGAGTTTAGCGAGGCTGTATGGCTCGGAAAGCACGCGCATCCATGGCCGAACACCCTCTGGCTTTCGGCTCCTACTTGAACTGGATCAGGCTGCTCTGGGAAAGCAAAGATATAGATAGAAAGTATGTACCCCGCCTCCTGTTTGTCTGTCTCTCCACCTTTCTCACGAGTCCGCTGAGATTCTACGAGAGGATCCGATACGGAAGGGTTGTCAGCAGAGCAACGATCCATCCTTCCCCTGTCTTCATCGTGGGCCATTGGAGGACCGGGACCACCCATCTGCACAACCTGATGTGCCGGGACAGGAACTTCGGCTATCTGTCCACCTTTCAAGCCTTCGCACCGGGATTGTCTCTTGTCGGTGAAAAGACGATCAAGCCGCCCTTGGCCATGATAGCCAGGAGGCTTCATCCGACCCGGGAGATAGACAACATCCCGCTTTCCTTCGATGCTCCGGAAGAGGAAGATCTCGCGATCGCCAACCTGTCGCCCTATTCCTTCCTGCATCTTTACACGTTTCCCCGGCAGGCACCGTACTTCTTTGAAAGGTTTGCCCTGTTCAACGGCCTGTCTGAAAAAACCCGCGCAGAATGGAAAGAAATCTACTTGACCGTTCTGCGCAAGGCCACACTGAGATCCGGGGGGAAGCGGCTGGTCGTCAAGAACTGCGCCGACAGTGGGCGTATCGAAACGCTGCTCGAGCTGTTTCCTGATGCCAAGTTCATCCACATCTGCCGGAATCCCTACAGCGTCTTCCGCTCGACTCTGTTTCTTTACAGGACCGTGCTGCCCAGGTCGCAGGTGCAGGAGATCAGCCCGGACCGGGTGGAGGCTTACATTCTCCGGTTCTACACGCTGCTCATGAAGAAATTCCTGGCTTCCAAGGCACTCATCCCGCCTGGGAACCTGGTGGAGGTGAGATTCGAGGATTTGGAGGCGGCGCCATTGGACCAACTCCGTCGCGTGTACGAGGGCTTGGGTCTGCCGGGTTTCAGCGAGGCAGAGCCGGCCTTCCGCGCATACATCGATTCGGTTACGGGTTACCGGAAGAACGAATATAAGGTTACGGATGACGTTACCGAGAAGGTGAACCGACACTGGGGCTTCGCTTTTGATGAATGGGGCTACACGCCCGTGGAGCCGGGAAGGGGGGCTTCCCTATGACAGAGATATGGGGCACGATCGGCGGTCGCTGGTTCGTAACGCTCTTCGCACTCGCATATCTGGTACTCGGCCTGCGAATCCTGGGCGGCAAGAAGCTCGCCCTCTACACGGTTGTTGCCTTTGTCCTGGCAGCCGCATCGGAGAATGCGTCCGTTCACACGGGCATTCCTTACACTCGCTACGCCTTCAACCAGGCATTGCGGGGTCAGGAGCTCTGGATATTCGATGTTCCGCTCTTCGTACCCTTCAGCTACACCTTTGTGATGTTCTTTTCCTTCTGTGCAGCCCGAGCTGTGGCGGCAGGCCCCTGGCGCCGGGTGCCATCCTCACGGCTGGGCGCCTACCTGTTGGCCGTCGTGTTTGCCACGTGGTCGACCTGGACCCTGGACCCGGTGAGCCAACTAGCGGCAAAGTTCTACATAGGGGATTTTTTTCATTATAAGGGGCCTGGCTTCTGGTTCGGACTGCCCCTTTTGTCCCAGGTCGGCTGGTTCTGCGTGAGTGCCACCCTGTGCGGGGTGCTGGCCTGGTTGACCTGGGGGACCCCCCAGCAGGAAGAGAGACCGTTGCAAAATCCGCAGATCTGGTGTCTCGTGATATTCCTCGTTCAGGTGCTGCACCTGTCGATTGTAGCGATCTGGATAGGTGAACATACGCTCGGCGCAGCAGGGATATTGATGTGGGTGCCGGCAATGGCCGTAACGGCGGTGCTGTGGCGCGAGCTTCGTCCCGCGAGTCTTGACGTCGGAACAGGATGAAAGAGAGGAGAAGGAGGTTCGAATGCCTGATGCAAGCTTCGATGTGCTGGTGATCGGGGGGGGCCATCAGGGCCTGATTGCCGCCAATTATATGGCCCGAAATGGCATGACCGTGGGCCTCTTCGAGCAGAGGCGCGAACTCGGCGGTGGTGGTGCCACAGAGTCGCGGCCGGCATCCGGGTTTCTGGGTAACCCCTGTGCCCACATAGCCGGGCTTTGGGCCAGTCCGGTCAATCAGGATTTCAAGCTTCATGAACATGGGCTGAACTACATCTTCCCGGAGGTTCACGGGTCGATGATCTTTCCGGATGAGACATGCATCGTTTCCTATCGATCCATAGATTGGGACAAGGAAACAGGGGCGGTTACACCCAAGCTGGAAGCGATCGAGAGGAATATCAAGGAGGTGGAACGAATATCGACACAGGATGCAGATCGCCTGGCACACCTGGCGGAAAAGAAGGCGTGGGAGTGGGCGCTGGCTGCGAGCCTCGTGCTGTGGAATCCACCCCCCCTTCCCGGCGAACCGGACCCCATGGAAAACCTGTTCAACGATCCTGCGTCAGGAATCGACCGCAGACATCAATTCATGTCTGCCACCGAGGTGGTCTCCGACCTTTTCGACAGCGACAAGCTGAGGGCCCATTCTCTGAGAATGCTCGGCTCGGCCGGTATCTATCCTGACGATGTCGCCCCCTTGCCGGTGGTGTTGGCGAATGTGCCCCAACAGCTTCTGGGGTTCGGCGGAGCCGTCTATGAAGGAGGCACCCACAACGCGATCCACGCCCTTCAGAGGGCCCTGAGTCAAGAGGGGGGAAAGTACTTCGTCGGGGCCGATGTGGACCGGATCCTGGTGGAGAACGGCCGTGCCTGTGGCATCAAGCTGGCTGACGGAACCGAGATCGAGGCTAGGAAGATGGTCATTTCTTCCATCGAGGTGAAGCAGACCCTGGCCAGGCATTTTCGCGATCTGGACATGGATCGTGAGATTCGCAGGAAGATCAAGAAACTCAGGGTGGACAGGGGCCAGATTTTTTGGGGTCATATTGCCTTCCATGAGCTGCCACGTTACAAGGCCGAGGCCTGGAACCCTGACTGCAGCCAGGCTCGCTGGGTATTCTTTGGTGACGATGACATCGACTATCTCGACCGGGAATACCGCTTCAACCAGCAGCATATCAGGCCGGGGCATTGGCCGGAGAAGCTCTACCTTTGGGAAGGCACCGACAGCAAATGGGATCCTCGCTATGCCCCTCCGGGAAAGCACGTCTCCCTCCTGGAGGAGATGGCCTTCCCCGCCAGCTGGAGAACCGAGAAAGAATGGCTACAGATCAAGAAAGAGGCGCCCGACCGCTTCTTGAAGGAATGGCAGAAGTATGCGCCCAACATGACCTGGGACAATGTGATCGCCGCCAACATCGACACCCCCTGGGATATTCAGCACCGGAGCGACAATTTCCTCGAAGGCAACTGGGGTCTTATCGCCGGCACCCCGAGCCAGTGGTGCACCATGAGGCCTATCCCGGAATTTGCCCAGTACCAGATTCCCGGGATCGACGACTTCTGGATGGCCGCAGGCACCTGCCATTACTCGCTCGGCCTGACCGGTTGGGCCGGCTACAACTGCTACAAACGGATTGCACAGAAACTCGATCTGTGGAAGCCGTGGGAGGA
>JAUWSZ010000522.1 GCA_030609865.1 bacterium
CCTATCTCCGAGAGGGCGCCGATTACCGACAAGCGCACCATCTCGTTCGGATGTCTGATGGCTCCGGCAAGGGCTCTGACCAGTTCCTCGTCAGCCGTTCCCCGATCCCTGACCTCCTCGGCCGCCCGTATGGCCGCGAGTGGGTCGGAACCCTCGAGGCTCTTCGTCAGGGACGAGGCATCCCCTGATGAACCGGGAGTCTCGCCGGAGGCGCCCGCAACCGGGGACAAGGTCAGGCCCAATGCAAGGACCGTGACCAAGGAGATGGAAAGGCCGCCGAGGGTCCGTCTCATTCCTCTGCTCTCCTCTGAGGGGCCGAACACGTATTACGCGGTCACTTGGCTGTCTACGGTGAACTCGCCTGTTTCGATGGGAATGATGATCTTCAGGAGCAGCGTGAAAATCAAAATACCCAGACCCCATATCCCCAACATCACCAGAATCTCGGTGATGGTGGGTGCGTACTCCCACACCTCACCCAGGGGCGCGGGGATGAATCCGGGAACGACAAGGCCCAGCCCCTTCTCGATCCATATGCCTGCGATCATGAGCAGGCACCCCAAGTTCAAGGTCTTGAAATTCTTCCGCGTGGTGGGCCACAGGAAGATCAGGAAGGCGGTCACGTTGAACACCAGGGCCGTCCACATCCAGGGCACCAGGGCATCCTTCCCGTGTAGACCCGAATAGATATACTTCAAAGGGGACAGGTGATGCGTATCCGAATACAACTCCTTGAACAATTCCGCGCCGAGCAGGAACAGGTTGATCGCCATGGCATAACAGATGAGTTCTGCGATTTTGAACAGGGCCTCGTTTGTGACGTGGAACTTCGTGTGCTTCCGGACGATCTGGTTGATCAATATGATCAGGGCCGGCCCGGAACAGAAGGCGGATGCGAGAAACCGCGGCGCCAGAATGGATGCGTTCCAGAAGGGACGTGCCGGCAGCCCGTTGTAAAGGAAGGCCGTCACCGTGTGAATGCTCACCGCCCAGGGGATCGACAGGAGAATAAAGGGGAGGATGAACGACATGTTCGGCTCTTTCTTCTGATAGGCCCTGTAGAGAAGGTAGCCGGCAATGAACAGGCTCAGAAGTAAGTATGTGTTCACCACGAGAAGGTCCCAGGCGAGCATCGATCTGGGAACATTCAGTAATCCCAGGAACGGGATGAGGTGCCAAAATCTGTCCGGGCGGCCCAGGTCTGCGGTCACGAAGAGCAAGACCATGATAATGGCACTCACGGCCAGGGCTTCGGCCACGATGACGATCTCCTTGATCGGCCCGAAATTATACAGATACGCGGGGATGACCAGCAACACAGCGGCTGCGGCGACACCCACCAGGAAGGTGAAGTTTCCTATGTACAGGCCCCAGGAAACGTAGTTCGTCATGCCGCTTACCACGAGCCCGTTCTTGATCTGCCATGCGTAGGCCAGAATCCCGACAGAAATCACCAGAAACAGGAAGGCGAGCCACGCATAATAGCCGGGCGGCCCTTTTAACAACCTCTTGATTGCCCCTGAAACGAAACCGGATCTCACCACATCTCTGCTCCCGAGTTACGTTCCGAAGAAGTAGTAGAATTTCGGCTGAGTGTTCAGGTCCTCCTTCAAGCGGAAAACCCTCTTGTTCTTCAGTATCCAGCTGATCTCACTTTCCGGATCCAGGAGGTTCCCGAACTTGCGGGCGCCCACCGGGCAGGCCTCGACGCACGCCGGGTAGCGCCCCTTGCGCACCCGATGGATGCAGAAGGTGCATTTCTCCATTACATTGCGCATCCGTGGCCGGTTCCCAAGATAGTGGGTATCCGTGTTGAGTTTGTCCTCGGTGATGACCGGGTCAGCCCAGTTGAACCAGCGGCCCATGTACGGGCAAGCGGCCAGGCAGTAGCGGCAGCCGATGCACCAGTTGTAATCCACCACGACGATCCCGTCAGGCTCCTTCCAGGTTGCCCCAATGGGGCAGGCCTGTACGCATGGGGGATTCTCACAGTGCTGACATTGCACCGGTATGTAGTAGTATCCTTCCTCGGGGACCCGGTCCGGATTGTAGTAGATATCCGACTCCTCCAGGTCCATCGTCCCATTCTCGAAGCGCAGTACGCGGATGTATTGTATCTGGGGATCCCGGGTCAGGTTGTTTTCCTCTACGCAGGCGTGCACGCACTTGCGGCAGCCTATGCAGCGCTGGATGTCCAGAGCATAGCCGAACAAGGTTCCCTCGATGGGCCCATCGGCGCTCACCACGAAGTCCTTGCCGTATTTTGCCTTGTATTCCGCCTCGAGCCTTTCCAGGGTGCGCTTGATCTCCTCCGGGCTCATCCTCTTGAAATGCTGCTGAACGAATGCTTGCCAGTCACAGGAACTGACCGCTATCATCCCGGCCATGCCGGCGGTCCCGGCCAGGAAGCTGCGCCGGTTCAGCTGCAATTCCCCTCCCCCACTCGAGGGCGCAGCCTCACGCCTCAGTCCGTCGGGTTTATTGCCCGTCGGAGGCGAACCCTTTCTCGTCGAATCACCCGTTCTCTTACTCATCGTATAGAACCTTCAATGCCTTGCATCGGCTTCCCTTGGCGTTCTTGGTTTCTCCGGGGGAGGCATGGGCTTGATCGGCCTGAACAGCGGCCTGTGAGGGTTATGGCATTGGGTGCACAAGTGGTAGGTCTTCGGCCCATTCCAATACCCGGTTCTCTTGCCGTGGATGCCTTGCCGCCAATCCCTGTACTTCGTTCCGTGGCATTTCCCGCACAGTTCAGAGGAGTGTTCAAAGGTGATCGGCTTCCCGTCACTCAGGGGGACGAGGTATTCTCGTTCCTTGGCACTGTGACAATCCAGGCACCATACGCGAACCCCACCGTGGTGGAGTTGAATGTTGGTGTGGACCCGCAACACCTCTTCCCGGGTCCAGTTGATCTCGAAATCCTTCTCCGGGCCGTGACAGGCGCGGCATGGCGTTATCGTTTTGGGCAGAGGCTCGAAGGGTGCCGGAAACTCCTCATCCCCTTCGCCGGGGATGGGTTTCGGGGAAGGCTTGACGGATTCGGCTCCCGAACCGCTTGCCCACCCAAAGAGGACAATTGCCCCTGTTACCACGATCACCAGGAGGAGAGCGTCACGCCCTGTACGGTTATTTTTTTCCATGAATGCGCTCTTGTGTGATCGGATCCAGGCTACTTGGCGACCTCGCCCCCGTATCTCTGATCGTAGAAGGTGTTCAGTTTTTCCAACTCCTCCTTGCTCATGCCCTCTTTGTGCCAGCTGTGTCGCGGATCGCTGTATACATGCTCCTGTAAGAACGCGCCGGCCTTCCAGCCGAGGAGATGTTCCACTTCCGGAATGAATTCGCTGTAGAAATGCTTGGCCACTTCGTACAGGCCGTGCCACCAAGCGTAATCGGGACCGCTCATCGAGGCGCCGTGCCTGGCCCGAC
>JAUWSZ010000353.1 GCA_030609865.1 bacterium
GGACGGAAAGGGCCATGTCACCGTAGCGAAGTAGAGCACTCCGCAGTCATGCCCTCGAACGAGGGAATCCAGGGGCTTCCGGAGGTCAAAGGTTAAAGGTCAAAGGTCAAAGGAAAAGGGGTCAGGGATCGGGGATCAGGGGTCAGGCCCCGGCGCGCTGCCATACGGAGAAGCTGGAGCACCGTCTGGATATTGCGAGGAGGAGTGAGACATGTTGGCTGAGGTAAAAGTCCCGGAAGTAGGTGAATCCATCACCGAGGGAACCCTGGTGCAGTGGTTCAAGGAAGAGGGAGACATCGTCCGGATCGATGATCCTCTTTTCGAGCTGGAAACCGACAAGGTCACCCTGGAGGTCCCTTCCGAGTACGCGGGGAGGATCCGCCCCCTGGTGGCGGCGGGCGAGCAGGTCAACATCGGGCAAGTGGTAGCCACCGTTGACACGGACGCCGCCCAGGAGGCGGCCGTCCCGACCCCGCAACCCGCGGCAGAGGCGACGACTCCACCCGCTGCTCCGAACGAAGGCCCGCCCATCTCTCCGCCGGCCGGCCTCCCTCAGGCCGGCGCCAAGGTGGCCGAAATGGCCGACCGGGAGTCCCTGTCCCCAGCGGTTCGTCGCATGGTCGATGAGTTCCAACTGGATCCGGGCGCCATTGCCGGAACAGGCCGAGACGGGCGCATCACGAAGGAAGACGTGGTCCGGCATCTCCGGACCGTCACACCCCCTCCGGCATAACCGGCACCGGTGGCTCTCAAGGAGGCACCCCCTGCAGCCCCCCGGACGGGCGAACGAGAGACGCGGAGACCCATGAGCCCTTTTCGGCAACGGATCGCCGAACGGCTCGTGGAGGCCAAGCAGACGACCGCCATGCTGACCACCTTCAACGAGGCGGACATGACGAATGTCTTCGCCTGGCGAGACAAACACAAGCAATCCTTCAAGGAAAAACATAATATCAGCCTCGGGTTCATGTCCTTCTTCGTGAAGGCCTCTGTGGACGCATTGAAGGCGATCCCGCAGCTGAACGCCCGCATCGAGGGAGATGAGATCGTCGAGAACCACTACTATGACATAGGGGTTGCCATCAGCTCGGACAAGGGCCTCGTGGTACCGGTCGTGCGGGACCCTGACCGGCTGAGTTTTGCCGGCGTCGAACTTGCCATAGCCGACCTGGCACAGCGGGTTCACCGCAAGAAGATTACGCTCGCCGATCTCTCCGGAGCGGTCTTCACCATATCGAACGGCGGGGTCTTCGGCTCCCTGTTGAGCACGCCGATCCTGAATCCGCCCCAGAGCGGCATCCTCGGAATGCATGCGATCAAGAAGCGGCCGATCGTCGTCAACGACGAGATCGTCATACGCCCGATGATGTACCTGGCACTGTCCTATGATCACCGTATCGTCGACGGCAGGGAAGCGGTCACCTTCCTCAAGAGAATCGTCGAGTGCATCGAGAATCCTGAGAGGATGATGTTGGAGGTGTAGAGGAACATGGAATCTTTCGACCTTGCTGTCATCGGTGCAGGCCCCGGGGGGTACGTAGCCTCGATTCGGGCGGCTCAACTCGGACTGCGTGTTGCCCTGATCGAGAAGGAGGCGAGCCTGGGCGGGACCTGTCTGAACGTGGGCTGCATTCCCTCCAAGGCCCTGCTGGAATCGAGCGAGCTCTACTACCAGGCAACACACGCCTTTCCTGCCCACGGGATCACCACGGGTCGGGTCTCGTTCGATCTGGCGAAGATGATGGCAAGGAAGGACCAAGTGGTGGACGAGCTGACCAAAGGCATCGGGATGTTGATGAAGAAGAACAAGATCAAGGTCCTGAGAGGATGGGGCAGGCTCGCCGGCGAAGGGCGGGTCGTAGTCGGCAAGGACGACGGGAATGAAGAAATCGAGGCAAAGAACATCCTCCTTGCCATGGGGGGCGTTCCGATCGAGCTTCCCTTCCTTCCCTTTGATGGCAAACACAGTGTCACCTCCACCGAGGCCCTCTCCTTTGAGCGCGTGCCCGAGCATCTGGTTGTCGTCGGTGCCGGCGCGGTCGGCCTCGAGCTGGGAAGCGTCTGGAGCCGGCTTGGCGCACAGGTCACGGTGATCGAGATGCTTCCGAAAATTGTCCCCTTTGCGGACCGCCAGGTCTCCAAGGCCCTGGAGAAATCCCTCACGAAGCAGGGCCTCGCCTTCCGGCTAAGGAGCAAGGTCACCGGCGCAGAGATCGAAAGCGACGCGATCAAGGTTACGGTTCAAAACGAGAAAGACGAAAGCGAATTGATCGCGTGCGACAAGCTTCTCGTCGCGATCGGCAGAAGACCCCTCACCGAGGGCGTCGGCCTGGAAGAGGCCGGGGTTAGGACCGACCCGAGCGGTCGGATCGAGGTGGACGACCGGCTTCAAACCAGTGTCCCGGGCGTCTACGCAGTCGGCGATCTCGTCCAGGGGCCCATGCTCGCCCACAAGGCTGAGGAGGAAGGGGTGGCGGTGGCCGAGCAGATCGCCGGCAAGCCGGGGCACGTCAACTATCAAGCCATCCCGAGCGTGGTCTACACCTGGCCCGAGGTGGCCCAAGTGGGCATGACCGAGGAAGAGGCAAAGGCCGAGGGCCTCCCCTGCAAATCCGGTCGGTACTATTTCAAGGCCAACGCCCGTGCAAAATGCATGGGCGAAGAGGATGGCCTGGTCAAGGTGATCTCTCACGCCGATACGGACCGGCTCCTGGGCATTCACATCCTGGGGCCACATGCCTCGGAGATGATCGCCGAAGCCGTGACGGCCTTCGAGTTCGGCGGCAGCGCCGAAGACGTGGGACGCTCCGTCCAAGCCCACCCGACCCTTTCCGAAGCCATCAAAGAAGCCGCCCTGGCCGTAGAAAGGCGCCAGATCCACGGGTGAGCACTGCTCTGCCTGAGCGAAAACAATCATATACAAGACAAATGTTGATTCTTTACCAATCTGGTAGGGGGCAAACATTTGAGCAACTTATGATACGCCAGGGGACAGACTGGAATTTATGTATAGTTCCTGCTCGATAGGTGGGAAATCTCTTACTTCAAGGTGAGGAGTTCTGTCGAATGAAAATAGCATTGATCATACCCATGAATAGTGCGGACAAGGAGAAGAGTCTTTATGACTACAAGTTCTATTCCACCTTTCTGCCCTCAAGAAAATACGTCTCCTACCTCCTGGCCATACCTGTTCTGGCGGCATTGACACCCGAAAAACACGAGATTCGCGTATTCGATGAAAATGTCGGCGATATCGACTATACCTGGCCGGCCGACCTGGTTGGCATCAGCGTCAGGACCATGTTCGCCACGCAAGCATACGCAATTGCGGAAAAGTACCGGGACATGGGGGTAAAAACGGTGCTGGGCGGCGTGCATCCGACCATGTGCCCCGATGAAGCGCGCGGACGTTGTGACAGTGGGGTCGTGGGCGAGGCCGAGCATGTCTGGCAGACGCTGCTCGAAGATGCGCAAAACGGCCGTCTGAAGCCGGTTTACAAATCGGATGCGAAGGCCGATATGACGGCGACACCGCTGCCGCAACGGGCAGGACTGGCAAACCGTCAGTACCTTTCCGATATCGTACAGACGACCAAAGGATGCCCATTTGATTGCGAGTTCTGTTCGGTACACGCCGTTGACGGTCAAAAGATTCGTCATAGAACCGTCGATCAGGTTATTCAGGAAGTGACCGCCCTCAGCCAAACGGTATCCGGGTATAAACGCAAGAAAGCCATCTTTTTCGCGGATGACAACATCATAGCCGACAAACGATTTGCCGCCGATCTGTTTATGGCGCTAAAGCCGGAAAAGGTCAATTGGATGTGTCAGGCTTCCATTAACATTTCCAAAGAAGACCGGCTGCTCGAATCGATGCGGGAAAGCGGGTGCGGGGCGGTGTTCATCGGTTTCGAAACACTCTCGCAGGACACTCTGGCCAGTATGAACAAAGCCATCAATCGAGATGTTTCGTATGCCGAGGCCATCGAAAAAATCCAGTCCTACGGCATTCTGGTCCACAGCTCATTCATCCTGGGCTACGATTTCGACACCCCGGCGTCCTTTGACGAACTGATCGCGTTTATCAACGACAACCACCTGCTGATGCCGCTCATCAATATCCTGACGCCGTTTCCAGGCACCCGGCTTTTTGAGCGCCTGGCCTCCGAAAACCGAATCCTTCACAAGGACTGGAGCAAGTACGACACCAAACACGTGGTGTTCTCACCGTTGAACATGAGCCCCGAGGAACTGGCGACCGGCTACAAGAAAGTAATCCGTTCCGTATACGCCTTTGATACGATTCTGAACAAACTGAAGTATTACTGGGACAGAGATTTCTGGCATCATGCCAATGAAATCAATCCGGTAAAGATGAATTACCGCCTTCTGTTCGCCCTTCGGCTATGCTCTCTTCTACCCTCCCGGAACATCCCCCGCTCCCTGTTTGCAATGAAA
>JAUWSZ010000287.1 GCA_030609865.1 bacterium
ATATTCACGGTCGTTCTCATGATGTTATGATGATAGTTCATGGCGCATCAGATGTCAAAGAATATCTTGCTCTGGGTTGGTTTCTCTTCCCCCGGTGACAAAGCTGCCGACGAAGAGGTATGCTGTTGCCTCCTGCCACCTATGTATATATGAAGACAAGGAGGAAGCGCCATGTCCCTGGAATTCGATCTGTTCTATTCCTTTCGCAGCCCGTATTCGTACCTGGCGACCGGGCGAATCGTCGTGTTGACGAAGAAGTACGATGTGAGCGTCAACTTTCGACCCGTCTATCCGCTGGCCGTCCGAAAGGCGGATTTCTTCAAGACGGTCAATCCCCTGTGGCCACGCTACGTTCTCCTGGATATCGTTCGGATCGCCCAGATGCTGGGCATTCCCCTGGACTGGCCGCAACCCGACCCGATCGTCATGGATCTCGAGACCCTCGAGGTCGGCGAGGAGCAGCCTTACATCTACCGGCTGGTGCGGCTAGGGATCGCAGCCGCCCTGGAGGGGAAGGGTCTCGCCTTTGCCGACGAGGTGAGCAGGGTCATCTGGACCGGTGAGGTCAAGAACTGGCACGAAGGAGACCACCTGGAGAAGGCGGTCGCCCGGGCCGGGCTGAACCTGGAAGAGATGGACAAGGCCATCGAGGCCAGGCCCGATCACTACGACGGGATCGTCGCCGAGAACCAGAAGGCCCTGGGAGAGGCGGGGCACTGGGGGGTCCCCACGATGGTTTTCAACGGAGAGCCCTTCTTCGGACAGGACCGGCTGGATCTCCTGGTCTGGCGAATGAAACAGCACGGATTGGCCGACAAAAAGTAGACAGGATCAAGCCTCCAGCATATCGAGCAAATCCTGCCAGCAGGATATCCTCGGCACGTCCTCCGGACACACGGTCTCGGCCGGGGAGAGGGGCGTCCGGGCGGCAGGAAGATTTCCGTCCTGCACGCAGGTCGTCAGCACAGGCTGCAGCCCCGCATCCCTCGCCCCCTGTACGTCCGCCTCCAGGTCATCCCCCACGAAGAGTATCTGATCGGCCGGCACGCCCAGCGCATCCACGAAGCGCTCGAACACGTAGGGATGGGGCTTCCGGTATCCCAGCTCACCCGACACGAGCACGTCCCTGAAGAAGGGGTTGAGCCCGAGCAGGTCGATGATCTCCCGCACTGCCGGCCCGTGGGTGAAATTCGTGAGCATCCCGAGGGGGTAGCGTTCTCCAAGCTCGCCCAGGAGCTCCTTCGTTCCCGGGATGAGCTTGCAGTTCGGGTAGAAGGCGGAGAAGTAGGCGTCCACGGCCTTCGCGATCCGGGGGTCTTCCGGGGACAGGCTGTGCCCGAGACTCTCGAGTGCCTCGGCCACCCAGAAACGGTTGTGCGTCTCTCTCCCCTCCTTGTGGGCCGCCTTGAGGAACGTGACGGCCGCCTCCACGTAGGCCTTGCCAAAGGCCTCCGCCTCCACGGGAAGATCCTCTTCGTGGAGAACCCGGAGCTGCCTCTGGTGGGCCTCCTCCATGGCATCGGGGTGAACGGTCAGCAGCGTGTTGAACAGGTCGAATCCGATCGCCTTTGGATGGTTCATGAGATCCTTTCCGGGTGGGTCTTGGGGGTGCCCAGATCCTGGAAGCCTTCTCCCAGAACGGAAGCATCATACAGGTTCGGGAAGTAGAAGGGCAAAGCCCGGATCGGCAGGCCGAGGCCATGAAACGCATGCTTGGAGCTGCGGATTACTGGGGACACCCCTCGTGGAATTTGAAGAGCGTGCGGACCTTGAGCAATTC
The DNA here is from genome assembly GCA_030609865.1 of bacterium. The sequence goes on from JAUWSZ010000287.1 coordinate 1,781, forward strand.
GTTGAGCACGTCATACACGATCCGATCGAGAAGGCTCAGTTGCAGGCCGAGTCTCTGCATTGCGTTGCTCGAGGGGCGGTAGCTCAGGGCGTCCACGCTCGCACCCACCCCGGCCATCAAGCAGACCACATCCGCAATGTGCACCAGGTTTACGATCAGGGGATTCTGGACAGCTCTTTCCGGCTGATGATGCAACCGGACAGCGTCCACGATACTCGAGGGCAGGTTCCAGTGCTCCACGAGGAAGGCCCCCACCTCCGCGTGATCGATCCCGAGGGTCTTCTGTTCGGCCTGCTCGAAGGAGATTCTCTGCTCGAGGGCAAGCGATGTGATCACCTTCGGATTCACCTCTGAAAAGGTTCCGAGCACCACCTTGCCGATGTCGTGTGTCAGGGCCGCGGTGAACAGATGTTCAGGCGGGGTCACGTTCAGCACTTGCGCGAGTTTCGTCGCAGCGATGGCGCTTCCGATCAGGTGGTCCCAGAGATCCTCGCCCGAAACGTCGTATCCGGTCATCGGCCTTTCGGCGATTTTGCCGACCGCAGCCGCCAGGACAGACTGGAACCCGTTCTCAGGCACGAGCCTGGAGAATGCTTCCCTGACCGTGCCGACCGATTGCGGTGCGCCGAAAGAGGCAGAGTTCGCGAAACGCAGCACGTTCGCGGTCAAGGAGGGATCGTACTCGATGGCGGTCGTGACCTTCGCGCTGGGTGATTCAGGGTCGCGAACCAGCCGGACGACCTCTGTCGAGGCGCTGGGCAGGGGGGGAACTGACGCAATCCTGCCCATGATTTCTGCTCTATGGCTCATAGTCCGTGTAGCATTAGCACAACTCATGCCAGTTACCTCCTGAGAGTGCCGAGATTTTGCCGTGAGAATTCAGCTAGTTACACAGTCCTCTGGTCTTTCTGGCGAAGAACGAGATTACAGAAATGCGCGATCGTCATCCCAAGTGCCGAAAAACGTCACTCAGTAGCAATTTCCTCGAGGGCGTTAGAGTCTTTCATCGGAACATCCACGTTTTTCCGTAGATGTTTGCAAAACCTCTATATCGGCGAAATGAACAAGGTGAAAGGTCAAAGGGCCGCGCCTCCCCACCAGGACTATCGTTCGGCCTCGTCGTCGTCCTGGTCCTCGTCCTCGAATTCGGGCGCTGGGCGCGGGGTCCGACCCCTGACCCCTTCAGCCCTTTTACCTTGACCCTTTCACCTTTGACCTGCGGCTCTGCCGCGTTAGAAGACTGTCATTGGTCTTGATCAGTTCGTGCTTGCCTTCCGAATATTAGTGTCATAGAATGATACTATGAAGCTGAGGCGTACTCATCGTAAGACCCTTCATGCCATATTCGAAGACCCGGTTCGGTCGAACATCCCGTGGGCGGATGTTGAGAAGTTGCTCGTAGCACTTGGTTCCGAACTGAGCGAGGGCAGGGGTTCGCGCGTGCGCATCTTCTTGAACAACGTCCGTGCGGTATTCCACCGTCCACACCCGCAGAAGGAGACGGACAAAGGCGCTGTGAAGTCGATGAGGCGGTTCTTGACAGAAGCAGGCTATGGACCGGAGGAGTGAGGCTTATGCTGAAATACAAAGGCTATTCTGGTCATGTCGAGTTTGATGATGAAACCGGTATCTTCCATGGAGAGGTGCTGGACCTGCGGGATGTGATTACGTTCCAAGGAAAAAGTGTCAAAGAGATAGAACAGGCCTTTCGTGACTCGATCGATGACTATTTGGAGTTCTGCGACGAACGTGGCGAAGAGCCGGACAAACCGTTCTCTGGGCGCCTAATGCTTCGCCTGCCTCCACAGTTGCATAGGAAGGCGTACGTGAAAGCTAGACGCGAGGGCAAGAGTCTGAATCAATGGATTGCGGAGAAGTTGGAGAAGACCAGCTAGCTCCTGACAGTAATTGGGGACAGCCACTAATCTACAGATGTACGTTCTCCGAGAACGAAGGCCCCCTTCTTTCTCGGTCCACAGCCGGAGGCCCTATCGTGTATCCTTTTGCAAAGACACTGGATTCCGTGACCAAGGCCAGTCTCCTGGGCCTGATGCTTGCCTGTGCCGGGCTGGCGGTGGCGGTCGTGATCGTACTGGTGACCACCGTCACTTCGCTCACCGCCCACCTGGTCAACCTGGAAACGGGTTGGCTCGATTCGCTCGTCAACTGGATCGTGGGCGGCATTACCGGGATCGCCGGATGGTTCATGTTGCCCGTGCTCGTGGTGCTCATCGCCGGCATGTTTCAAGAAAAGACGATTGACCGGGTCGAGCGTGCCTACTACCCGGATGAGGTGCGCAGCCAGGAGCCGCGATTCTGGCCTGATCTGAGGCATGACATTCGGTTCACCCTGTGGGCACTGTTTCTGAATATGCTGGTTCTGCCTTTCTACCTGTTCGGTATCGGCTTCATCGTTTCCATTGCGCTCAACAGCTATCTTCTCGGTCGCGAGTTCTTCGAGAGTGCGGCCGGGTACCACATGGGGAAGCCGGAGGCCAAGGCGCTGGGGGAGCAGAACAGGGGAACGGTCTATGCCGGCGGCCTCGTGATCACACTCATGACGCTCATGCCCGTGGTGAACCTGTTCGTTCCGATCCTCGCCATCGTGTGGATGGTGCACGTGTATCACGGCTTCCGCAAGAAGACGGCCGGTACGGGAACTGCTTAGCCGGCAGACGCAGGCGCGACCGCGGACGCTGTCTGGCCTAATAGCCGGATATTGCGAGTCGCCGAAGGCGACGTGGCAATCCCCGTGCACCCTTAAGGAAATGCAGCAGCTCATTTCTTGTGGCGTCTGAAGATTTCAGCCCTTACAGGGCATGAACAGACAGACCCCAGAAAGCCGTGGGAAACCCAGTAGGGGCACTCTTCTTCCGTGCAGTCCACATAGCAGACCGAGTCCTGGATGGTGTGTTCGATATTGAAAAGACACTTGTCATCACCGGACAGGCAGGCAAATTCCATCTTGCACTTCGTCGTTTTCCGGAGAGTCTCTTCCCCGATCTCTAGTCTCTTCATCGCGTTCTGTGGACCTCTGGACTTTTATCATGTAGAACACTAAATAACTAGATTCGATTTGTTCGGGGAAGGTTTCAAGCAAGGACGGAACCGAATCACGCAGGAGGGGACATCTAAGATGCCTGACACGGAGAT
>JAUWSZ010000667.1 GCA_030609865.1 bacterium
AGCACTCTTGGTAGTGCACCCCAAAAGTTGGACGGGTATCAAGAGCTAGTGACAGGCTCCGAACAAACATTCTTTCTGGACAGGGAATTCCCCTTGTGGTGCCAATGCTGAACATGTTTGATTGGGTCAAAAGACAAAAGGACAAAATCGGCAGCCCGACTCTGGACTGGATCCAGATAGAGGTAACGACCCACTGTAATGGATCCTGTATCTATTGTCCCCACACCTTGATGAGAAACCGTTGGGTGAGCAAACACATGCCAATGGAGCTGTTTCGCGAACTAATGCCGTTTGTCAGATATACAGACTTGGTTTACTTGCAGGGATGGGGAGAACCGCTCCTTCACAAGGATCTCTTTGAAATGGTCCGAATTTGCAAGGATCGAGGAAAACGTGTGGGGTTTACGACAAACGGTATGCTTCTTACCGAGAATACGATTCGAACCTTGATTGACTTGCAGTTGGACATCATAGGGGTTAGCCTTGCCGGCACCACCGCAAGAACTCACAACCAGATCCGCAAAGGGAGCGATTTCAATCAGGTGATTTCCCGGCTCGAACTACTGCGCAAAATCCAGACTGAAAAGAAAACCGAAGCTCCCGCAGTGCATCTTGCCTATCTCATGCTCAGATCCAATTTTCATGAAGTTTCAGATATTCTCCCTCTTGCAGAAAGGGTGGGAGCAAAACAGATCGTGGCCAGCAACCTGACGTTGATCGTTGATCCAAGGCTTTCTTCAGAAGCCATTTTCAATGACACAGAGCGCATGGACTATTATTGCAACACCCTGGAGGAGATCACAGACAGAGCAGGCCGTGAAAACATCATCTTTGACTATCACGGCCCTGGCCTCGACGATGCCTCTCTGCGCTGCCGCGAGAATGTCCACCGCGCGTGCGTCATCAATGTTGAAGGCGAAGTCGTCCCCTGCGTTTTCACAAATCCGGTTATTTCTTCCCACCACATCTTTGAAGACCAATCCCTTCCGCTCAGGGGATTGTCCTTTGGCAACATACGAAACGAAAGCTTAAGCCGGATCTGGAGCAAGAAGGAATACGCCGGGTTCAGAGCGCTCTTTGATCCAATGATGGCGAGAAAACCCAGGGAAATTCGGTCGAAAATGCCTGCCTGCTGCATGGAATGCTACAAGCGGCTGGAGGCAAGCCGCCACTTGTCCTGAGCCTATCTTGTTTCTCTGACCAGAGGCCGAAACCAGGGGGAGCGTGTCCAGATTCCGGCATGTCAGACCCCAAAAGGTGATCGTCTACGGACACCCGGGCCCGGAAAAGCGTGAAGCGTGCCTTTTCCTTTCCTCGAAGAAAACGACTTCGAGGCCTTCACGTTGCCTCTTCGGTGGGATCCGGGAGCCCCTCGCCGGACTTCATGAACTCGCGCATCAGGGTGGTGGCGTAGGAGCCCTTCGGCAGGGAAAAGGTGAAGCAAGCGCCCCTGGGGTGTTCCTCGATCTTCAGGTCCCTGACGAACAGGCGTGCCGTGCGCCGGCTTCCGTTGAGCCGCGCGCGGCTCAGGGTCTCCACCGAGACTCCTCTCGAGGCGAGCACTTCCTGCTCCAGGTCGCCGGGCTTCCCTGTGGCCCATCGCATCTTGGCCCCGTAGATCGGGCCCGTGTAGGTGATCGCTCCTTCCCGGAAACGCTCCGACTCAACGGCCGCGTCCTCGACCTCGAAGAGCCCCCCTGTGTCCGTCTTCTTGGCCACGTCTCCTTGAAGGAGCGTCTCGAACCAGCCGTTTCGGATGCGCTCCACGAGCCAGGCGTTGAACAGGGCGGACTGGTAGGCGGACAGGAGGAGCCTGCGGATCCATCGATCGCGCGGGCCCTTTCCCATCAGGGCCTCCCGGCCCTTCTGTTCGTTCCGGCCGTGGGTCCCGAAGCGCTGTGCCCCGTAGAAATTCGGAAGGCCCCTTTGTTCCAGGGTCCGCCGGATGGCCCCGGCCCGGACGAGCGCATCCTCGTGGGGTTCGACGACCAGGATATGAAATCGGTTGCCGAGGAGGTGCCCGGATTTGAGCTTGTTCCTGTGCCTTCTCGCCCAGATGACCTCGAACGGGAGGGCCTCCCGGACGCGCCGGGCCACGGTCTCCTCGTCCGTGTTGCGCAGAGCCAGCGAGAAGGTCTGCGTGACCCGCGCCTGTTTGTCCTTGAGCCCGGCGTAGCCCACGTCGACCGCCCTGAGGCCGAACAGCCTGGCCAGGGACTTGTGGATGTCCCGCGTGGTCCAGCCGTCCCGGGCAAGGCGCAGATAAACGTGTTCCCCATCCCCTTCCGGCTCGTACAGGGGGATTTCCTCCACGACGAAACACTCGGGCTCGGCCTTGAGGACGCCGCCGATGCCGGGATCCTCGGGAGTGATGTACGGCAGGGGCTTTTCTATGGCTGGTTTCATCACGGCTTTCCTCAGGTTCAACAGCAATCTAGCCCTATCCTCGACGCAAATCTAGTGGGGTGATTTGGAATGGGGGGTACGGGGGCCTGATCCCTGACCCCCGACATCTTTCTCCTTGACCCTTTCAACTTTCACCTGCGTCTTTGCCGCCTTGGATCCCCATGATATGCTGCAGACATCTAAAGACGATGGTTTCACAGGAAAGTTGACGAGATGCGCGGACGCAGAGGCGGCATGTCCGCTGCCTATGGAGCAGAACATACCGCCACGAGGCGGGAAGAAGTCCAGGAATCGATCCGCGCCGGGTCGCGTCGGCTCTGGCCCTACCTGCGGCGTCACTACCGGGCGTACC
>JAUWSZ010000058.1 GCA_030609865.1 bacterium
ACCATTTCGCGAACGCGGTTGTACACATACTCTGTCGCAAACACGACGTCACACTGATCGAGCATCTTCTTGAGGCCTTTGGGGTTATTCAATCCTGCCCATATCTTCGTCAGGGAGGACCCACCTGCGAAGGGGACACGCAAATTCTCCGTTCCACGCTGACTGGCACAGGTGAAGCCGACCGTGCTTCCCGCTGGCAGGCGCAACAGCTCATTTACGACACGCATGTGCGGCTTGAGCATGACCGCCAACACGTCGACCTCGCAGCCAGGTACGACCCTCTTAAATTCCTCGACGTGGTTCATCCCGCAGACCACAAGGTCCTTTTCTCTCAGCATCTGAGGGGCCTGTTCAGGGTTCTTCTCCAGATCCTGGATCACAACCCCTTCTGCTTCGACCTCCAAGTCGCGAGTCAGCCTATCTGTGATGTGATCGATCGCCTCCTGGCTGCATTCAACGACGAGGACGCGACGCCCCTTGGTGGCTCCCAACGCGGCGAGCCTGCTCTGGAAATACTCGGCGGTTTCCTCCGCCGAGTAGCCCAAACGCATCGCCTTCTTGAGAGCGCCTTCAAAGACATGCGCCAGTCCCTGGAGGCGCCTGGCCGGCGCACCCTGCCGCACGTACGTTCCTGCACCCCTCACCACCTCGAGATGCCCTTCCTGAGAAAGTTCACGATACGCTTGTGAGACCGTGTTCCGGTTGATCTGCAGGAGCGTTGCCATGTCTCGCGCCGAGGGCAGAGACTGCCCCGGCTTCATCTCCCCGGAATCGATCAAGAGTCGAATCTGCCGCTTGATCTGCTCCCGAATCCCGAGGGGGTTCTTCTTATTGATGGCTATTGGCATAGTGACCTATGTTACTATGCCAATAGCCCATTGTCTACCCACAGTTGTGGATAATGAGCACATTTTCTTCTTGACAAATGAGCCGAGTTTAGCTATATGAATAGTATTCAGCGTACTAAATACCATTCATTAGAGGGGGGGGCGAGATCCATGGGCATCGCCGAGAGAAGGGAACGCGAGAAGGAGGATCAGAAGAGGCGGCGGCGCAAGGAGATCCTGGACGCAGCGAGGACCCTGATTCGTACCAAGGGATTCGCCGGGTCCACCATGGAAGACGTCGCCCGGGAGGCCGAGCTGAGTCCGGCAACCCTGTACCTTTATTTCAAGAACAAAGACGAGCTGTTTGCCTCCCTTAGCCTCGAGCTGCTGGAGGGCATTGTCGAGGGCTTGGAACGGGCCTGTGCTGAGGAAACAGCCATGGGGAGGAAATTTGAGAGGATGACGCAGGTCCTCTACGAAGGCTACAGCTTCGAGCCTTCGGTCCTCTTGAATCTCTTTAACCTGCAGACCGGGAAGCAATTCAATAACCTGTCATCAGGGTTTCTGTCAGAACTCAACAGGATTTCGGCCAGGCTCGTCGAAATCCTCGCCGGATTCTTTGACCAAGGCATACGGGACGGCCTTCTGCAGGGCCATCACAGGGTGGCGCTCGCAGATCTGGTCTGGGCTCTTTTCACCGGGTTGGTGATCTGGGAAGAAAGCAAGAAGACCTTTGATCCGGAGAAAGATTATCTCGAGTCGACGCTGGATCTTGGTCTCAGACTCCTCCACCGGGGCCTGGATAAGACTTGAACGCGCCTAGGGCAAAATGGGAGCTCTTTTCTGAATGCAAAGGAGGTTGTCATGAAGGAACGGCTCACCGTGGCGGATATCAAAAACAAACTGGTGGTGAAGGCGGTCCGTAACACGCGTCGGATGGATCAGAAGGAATCCGATGGCGCATCGATGTATCGCCCTGGGATCAAACTCGACCTCGAGCGGTCTCGTTTGATGACAAAGTCCTACAAGGAGACCGAGGGGCAACCCATGCCGATGCGAAGGGCAAAGGCCCTGTCGGAGATCCTGACGGGAATGTCTCTCTACATCCAGGATTGGGAGGTCATTGTCGGCAACAACGTCTCCTCACCTCAAGGTCTCTATTTCGGCATCGACATGAATTGGCGGTCGGTGCGACGAGTCGTAGAGGGGGAAGAGGGGAAGAGCCTATTGGACGATGAGGGGCGAAAAGAACTTGCCGACATGATCGAGTACTGGAATGGCAAGTCCATGAGCGACATTCAGCAGAGAACCTTTTCCGGAGACATTCTCAAGTACTGGAACATGAAGGAGGGCAGCCCCGCCCTTTGGACCCATTGGTCCGAACTCGGAATCCCCAACTATGAAAGGATCTTCGAGATCGGACTGCGCGGCTACTTGAATCGAGTGACGGACCGGCTGGAAGAGCTTGATCGGACCGTGCCCTTGGACTATGTCGATCAAAAGGAGTTTCTGGAAGCAGCGAAGATCGCTCTGGAGGCGGTCATCAAGATGGCCCATCGCTATGCGGCTCTGGCCCGGGAAGAGGCGGCCCAGGCAGACAGTGCTGAGGATCGGGAGCGGCTGCTCGCGATCGCCTCCAACTGCGAGCGAGTGCCGGAGCACCCTCCCCGGACGTTTGCTGAAGCGCTGCAGTCCTTCTTCTTCATTCACATCGTCCGCTATATCGAGTACTCAACCCTGGGTATCGGCGTCCGCTTCGACAAGGTCTTCGGCCCCTATCTGGAGGCGGACCTGAGAGACGGTCGGATCACCCGGGTAGAGGCCCTGGAGATGCTGCAACTCCTGTGGGTCAAGTTTCATGAGCTGGGCCTCGTCTATTCCCCGACCCTTTCGTCCGTCTACGGCGGCGTGGCCTCTCTGCAGGCGATCACCTTGGGAGGCACCGACGAAAAGGGCATGGACGTAACCAACGAGATGACCTATCTGGTCCTGGAAACCGCAAAGCGGATGAGGACACTGGAGCCGTCCATCTGTCTGCGGTATCACGACGGCACTTCGGATGAACTGCTCTCGGAAGCCCTGGACCTGGTGCGGACCGGAATTGGGTATCCTTCTTTCATCAACGACCGGGCGGTGGTTCCCATGCTCGAGGGTTGGAATGTCCCCCCGGAAGAGGCCAGGGACTATGCCATCACCGGTTGCGTCTACCTGGAGATCCCGGGCAAGAACGTGGCCCGGCGGGTGTACGGGGCCATTGCCCTCCCCGGTGCCTTGTCCTACGCCCTGAACCGGGGCAAGCACCCCGTTACCGGAAAGCAAGTCGGCGCACCGACCGCGGACCCGCTGACCTTTACATCGGCCGATGATGTCATGGAAGCGTACCTGGAGCAGGTCCGTTTCTTTGTCGAGCGGACGGTGAAGATCGAAAACGCCAGCATGTCGCTCTACGAGAAGTACCTGCCTCGGCCTTTCTATTCGGCGATTCTCGATGGCTGCATCGAGAAGGGCAAGGACTCCCGCAAATGGGGATATCCTTCCCAAGTCTCTGATTTTTTCGTCACCCTCGGACCCACCAATGTGTCCGACTCCATTGCCGCCATCAAGAAGAATGTCTTCGACGACCAAAGGGTATCGATGAAGGAGCTCTTGCAGGCGCTCAAAGATAACTGGGAGGGGCACGAGAAGATGCGGCAGCTCATGGTGACCGCCCCCAAGTACGGCAACGACGACGAATATGCCGACACGCTTGCCGCAAAGGTCCAGCACAAGACCGCCGAGGCGATTGCCCAGTTCACCAACCGTTTCGGCGTTCCCTGCCGAGGTGATGGGAGTGGAATCTCGGCGAATTACGCGCTGGGCGCCATAGTCCCGGCAACTCCCGACGGCAGGTACGCGGGCCAAGCGTTCGCCGACTCGACCCTGGCGCCCACCCTCGGCGCGGACAGGAGCGGTCCCACAGCCGTTCTGAAGTCCGCTTCATGCATCGACACGTCCAAGACGTTCCTGCACCTACTCAACCAGAAGTTTCACCCCTCGGCGCTGGAGGGGGACAAAAAGAAGATCTTCATCCACTACCTCCGCGCCTGGGCTGAACTGAACATCAGCCAGATTCAGTTCAACATCGTTGACAAGGCGACCCTGATCGAGGCCCAGGAGCAACCCGAAAAGCACTCGGACCTGTTGGTCCGGGTCGCCGGCTACAGCGCCTACTTTGTGGACCTGAGCAAGGGGCTGCAGGACTCGGTGATCCAGAGGACAGAACAGGCAATCTGATGGAGCCGCGAGGACTTGTCTACAGCATCCAGCGGCTCAGCACCCACGACGGCCCGGGCATTCGGACAACCGTTTTCCTGAAAGGCTGGCCACAATTTTGGCCAATGCCCGCATTGCCGCCACAATCGCCAGGACCTGGTTTCGAGTTCCGCCAAAGCGCAAGGACACAAAATCAGTAAATAGGAATAATTGCAGACTCGTCCTTGGCCATTCACGCAAGCAATTTCATAGCATTATCTTTACCCCACGGTTGCCCGCTTGGAATAGAGGTAAGCGAACGCAATCCTAGTTCTCATCTGGCCGTCCACACGGGACGATATCTTGATCGTCTAATACGCAAGAGCACAGAATCGATAAATAAGAGAAATATCAAATCCGTCTCTCACTTTTCGGACAAGCAATTTCGTAGCATTACATGAAATCGCCGTCTGTTCTCAATGAGCGGGTAGTTGGGGTGATATGTGCGTCGTTCCGATTATCGGAGAAGAGAAGTGCTAATCATAACACTCGGATCTAAGATGATGCATGGAACGAGGTCAGAAGCCCTTCCACAACCGGTGATTCCTCCTGCAGCCTCCAAATCAGCAGTACCACATAGGAAGGGGGGGCTGGGCATTCGGAGAGAACAAGCGGGCCGTCTTTGCACGCAAGCACGCCCCCACGGCCTGCAAAGTTCAGTGCAAGGCTGACGCAATCTGCGCGGAATCTACGACCTCAGGGCATACCAAGAGTACGTGACCTTGAGTTCCTCACCCACGACCTCATTGCTTCCGCACCCGACCGCCTGGATGCGGTTCAGCCAGACGTAGTCCGGGTGACTCGTTTCGAACCTTGGCGCCGTGTGGATCTTCATGTCCTCCACCGGCTTTCCGCTCAGGAGTTGATCGACCTGTTCCTGGGTCAGCTCGATGACGCCGCGATACTCCACGTGGATCAGGGCGCCCTTATCCGTCTCGACGACCAGGCGAACATCCAGCTCGATGCAGTTATCGGTCCGGAGCAGCGCCCAGTCAGCCCCGAAGGGCCGCACGACACCCTTGATCTTCGGCCCCTCCACGGTGCCCCGGACAACCGGGCAGATCAGCCTCGTGCCCCAGGCCGCGGGCCCGATCGGCAGGTCCATGGTCACGTACGCCTCGACGTCACAAAGGAATTCCAATCTCGGATCATAGCGTGGCATAATCCTACTCCCTTTTCGTTGCTTTGTCGCGGGTTGAGGTGGCATCGCAGGAGTTCCGCCCCAGGGGGGCGGACAGCAGAGCGGCCCCCGGGGAGCGATCCTGGCCTGATGGGTAGACGGATCTTTCCTATAAGCCGGTAAGATTGTATGATGTTGTCTGGTTCGGTCCTCCTATGAAAGCAGCCAGGTGGGACTGGACTGGCAGGGCCGCGAGGGGCTGAGCCTCGCGGCCCTGCCTTTTGGAGTCAGCTCGTGTCGAGCAGCTCGATCCAGGGGATGGGTTCGGGCAGGGTCGCCACATCTCGGAGCATGACCTCCACGATGTGGCGGATGGTATCGGTGGGATCTCGCGGTCGCCGAGGCCGTTTGAGCCTCCGATAGACGAACAATTGCAGGAGGTTGAAGGCAAGCGACCAGAGCAGAAGTACGGCCATCAAGGCATTGGCTGTATGACGGAAGACGTGGTTGAGATTCCAGTACTTGATCCATTGATTGAAGGCCGTGTTCTCGATGTGCCAACGAGCACGAATGATTTTCAGGGCCGTAGGCAAGCTTACCTTTCGGGCTCGCTTCCCCACGATGGCCAAACACCAGGTCCGGGTTTCTCCGGTATGCTTGGTGACAAGGGCCCGTACGACACGAACCTTTCCCCTGTAGGTGTCGAGGGTTTCGATTTCATCTACATCCCAGAAGTCGATGTGTTCCTTTTTCTCGCTATCGTCTATCTGGAGACATGGAGCTTGATTGTGCCAGAGGTCAAGGGCCTCTTTGAGGGGCTCGTTGTGCTCTTTTCGAAGAACAATGAAGGCTCCATACCCGTATTGGGTGACCTTGGTAAGCACCGGCCCATTTGGATAGAGGCCGTCAAAAATGAAGGCATCGATGAAGGACCCATACGTGTCATGCAGGCAGTCCATTAACCTCAGCGCGGCAGTCAGTTCCCCCTCTGCCGTATCGGCAGGCAAGCCCACTTCTTCGAGTGCTTGCTGGTTGCGCACGGGCTCGATACCAACAACGACGTCGATGAGGGGGTCGACCAGCAGAGCCACAACATAACGGTGGTAATACTGATCGACCTCTTCCGGTTCGCCCGACTTGCGCTTCACCTTGACCTTGCGCACCAGGCAGTACGGGCAGTGTCGGTGAAAAGAGCAAAAAGGTTCCCAACCGTCAATGGCCACACAACGTAACGCCCCGTAGGAACCCTGGCGAAACACCTTGTTGCGCTCGGCCTTGCCGATGACCTGCTCCAGAGCTCGGCGAACACCGTCCAGTTTCAGCTTATCCAGCACGTTGGCCACGACATCGGCACTGAATGACTTCTCCTCCTGCGTGGGTTTTCTTCCGATCAGTTGCTGGAAATCGGCCTCCTTCAGATCTCCCTCCAGGGCATTGATGCTGGGAATACGCAGCAGTGCCGCATGGAACAGGCTGTTGAGCACATCGAAGGTAGGGATGTCCGGGTCCCGGCGAGTGTCCGAAAAGCTACCCAGCAGTTGGGGCAGCCCATAGACGTTGCATGCGTATTTCTCAAACAGATGAAGCTTTCGACGGGAGTTCAGAAGCCAAGCCGGCAATACGGAGACATTGTGGCGGCGCCTATCCGTCAGATTTCGTTCAAGACAACACCGCTTGTACTTGTTCCCGCTGCCGCAGGGACAAGGACGGTTTCGACCGATCCGCGACAAATTGCCATGATGCGGCTCGATTGTGCTTGCCTCTATGTACGGCTCGGCATAGCCCATCCGTTCTCGCTCACGGGCGTTGGCTGTGTGAAATCCTTAGAGTTGCTGCTTCTTGGTTCTTTGTCTTCGTGAAAAACTCTTCCGTCTCGGTTCTGGAGCATACGGTTCGCTAAGCAAATCCAGCAAAACGTCGGTCAGTTTCAAAATATCGGTGCTCAATTTGACAATCTCGGCCCGGCTCCGACGGAGCCTCCTGTATCGCTCGCTTCTGCGCTGTAGTTCCGGGCGGTCAGCTCCCGGAACGTAGATGTTTCGCCGTTTCCCCTTTTCAGAAATGACGAGCATGGCTGTAGGATGCAATTCGCCTCGCGTGCACTTGCAGTTCGGTTTTCCGCAGCGAGTACCATTGAGTTGAAAAAGACCTTTGACCACGGGACCTCGCTGAGCGAGAAACACCTCGACGTTTGCGGCCAATCGCCCCGCCACTTCACGCAGTTGTTGTCGAATCCGTGATATTTCTTGTCGATGATTCATCTTGTAGCCTATTTAGCATCTATTGCTACAAGAGTCAAGCAAAAAATCCCGTGTGGGAATTTGCGTATGGAAAAATCAGTAAAATCTTCAAAGATTACGGTGGGCTATTCAGGTGGAGCGGAACCGCTGTCTGTCTGGGGCCGGGACCGCGTCGGGTCTCTTCCGGGCCAAAATTGACATCCCCTCCGGTAGGTTCCTATAATGTTTGGAGGTATTCGTAAAGATCGATCCCATGGCGGTTTCTTGCGAAAGGAGAGATTCCCCTGCCACAAATCGACCCTGACCAGGAACTCGAAGAGGAAGATCTTCCCGAATCCGGCCGGCCGCCCCGAAATCGGTCGCTGCTCCTGCTGGGCGTGGCCGCTTGTGTGGGAATCGTCGTCGCACTGATTGTCTTCCTTCTTGTGGGAAGCCCGAAGGAGACGGAGACGGCGGGCCGGCAAGAGTCCCCGAGCCGGCAGCCGGACCCCAGCCGGATGGCTTCTGCCGGAGAGAGCGGACAGGTTCCTGTCGGGCAACCCGCTGCCGGGGCAGAGGCAGCGGCCGCTCCGGATCGGGCCTCGTCCGACGCCGAATCGTATCGGCCCTCCGGCACGCCGGTCATTTCCCTGCCCGCAGAGATGGACAGCTTCGATCTTGAAGCCGTTGTCCTTCCCCCACTGCCTTACTGTATCTACGCGGGCGCTTTCAAGGATTTCCATGAGGCGGCCACGACCCAGAGCGAACTGGACAGCAACTATCTCGCTGCCTACATCGTACCGGTCGAAATCAAGGGGAATGTGGCCCAGTCCCTTTTCGGCGTGACGCAGGACGGGTTGTGGTACCGCGTCCTGACCGGACACTTCAGTTCCAAGGAGGAAGCGAGGAAGACCCTGGGCGTGATGATGGAAGAGCTGCCCGGGTACCAACCTGAAATCCTGCGATTCCCGTATACCCTTGAATGCGGTCGTTTTCTCGTGCCTGACCAGGCCCGCTCGCTCACGGAAAGGCTGGACCAGGAGGACGTCTTCCACTACACACAGACGTTCCCCACGAGCAACGACAAGACCCTCACTCGAGTTCTGGTCGGCTGTTTCTTCTCAAAGCAGGGTGCGGAAGACCAGGCAGGGCGTCTGCAGGGGAAGGGTTTTGACTGCCAAGCTGCGGAGCGATAGCAGGCCGCCCCAAAACGCCCATCTGCGGCGTTGCACTCATCCTTCGTCACTGCGGCGTACGGTGTACGCCTCATTCCTCAGGATTTCGTGCGCCTTGCATCTGGACCTTTTTGAACGGCCTGCAGATCAGCGATCTTGCAAGAAGCTGCTCCAGGGAATCCGGGTCTAACCTCCGTGATTCTCGCGGCTCATGGCTTCATCCAGTTCTCGTGATGATTCGAAAGCGATAGAATTACGCTCGACCCGGTGAAGCTTCAAGGTTTCCTGCGGAAATGCCAAGGTGCACACGCCTCAACCGATGCATTTATCGACATCAACTCGTATCTG
>JAUWSZ010000289.1 GCA_030609865.1 bacterium
AGGGGTCAGGGGTCAGGGATCAGGGGTCAGGCCCTGCCCCGCCACCCATTACGCGTTCTATGCCTTGGATGTTGCTCGGTCCTGGCGATGGTCTTGTTCGGTCTGGGCTGTCAGCGCGCGGAACAGACAGAGGAGAAACGAATCACCGTTGCCCTGCCGCAGTGGTTCTCTCCTTCCGAGAAAAGCCCCTGGCTCCAGAAGGCCTGGCAGACGATACGGGAAGAGAACCCGGAATGGACCTTTGACCTGGAACTCGTGCCCGGAAAGACAGCGCAGGTCCTGCAGAAACTCATGGTGGTCCACGCCTCGGGTGAGGGGCCGGACCTGGCCTGCGTCCGCCTGGAATCGATGCCCGCCCTTGTGGAGCAGGGCATTCTCGAACCCATGGACGACAGGCTGCCTGTCGAAGCATGGGGGACCCTGATACCCGCTCTCGTCCCGAGCGTGGAATGGCAGGGAATGCGTTACGTGCTGCCCTATGACATCGGTGTCCGGGTGATCCTGTATCGCAACGACCTGTTCGATGCCGCCGGCATCGGCGCGCCGTCCCCGACGTGGACCTGGGACGAACTCGCGGCCGGCGCCAAAGCGCTGACACGGGACCTGGACGGTAACGGAACGATCGACCAATGGGGCTTCGGGGTTCCGGCGGCCAGGAGCCGCAAATCGATTCTCCAGTGGCTGCCCTGGTTCTGGGGCCTGGGCGGTGTTCTGCAAGACAAGGACGGACAGGTTACGCTCTGCACTCCGGCCGCGGTCGGGGCGATGCAGTGGTATCGTGATCTTGCCCACAAACATCGGGTGACTCCCCCGACCTTCTACGCGATGGATCAGGATACGGTGTTTCAGGGGTTGGCCAGCGGCCTGTTTGCCATGACAGAGGGAGGGTCGTGGGAAAGGGCCATGCTGAAGAGACACAGCCCGCACAACGAAAAGATCCGGATCGCCCTCCTTCCCACACCTGGGCCCGGAGGCGCCTCCACCCCGCTCGTCGACGGATGGGGGTTCGGGGTGCTGTCGCAGGACAAGGAGAAGCAGCCCGTCCTGGTTCGGCTTCTCGATCATCTCTGCTCCACAGAGCACCAGCTCGCCAAATACCGCGCATCCGGCATGCTGTCGCCATTCCAGCCGGTATATCAGGATCCCCTTTTCACCCAGGACCCGGAGGGCAAGGTGCTGGCCGCGGCGCTCCGAAACGCGAGGCCCGCCCCTACCCTTCCGTCGTTCCCTTCCATATCCGAGGCCCTCGAGATCGCCTTGCAGGAGGTCCTGATGGAGGGAACAAGGCCGGCCGAAGCACTGGCCGCACAGGACCAGCGGCTTCGGAACAAACAGAATCGAGATCGATGAGGCAACGCCACGCAATGCACATGCGTTCAACAAGGAGAGACCCCCATGTCGACTAAGAGGTCATGCTTCGATCGTCTTCGCTTCCTGCCCATCCTCCTCGTTCTTCCCTGGCTCATCCTGAGCTGCGGGGACGGGTGGGACGCCTACAAGGACGCCTACAACACGGATCCGGGCGAACCGCCGGGACAACCATGGGTGGGAGACGAAACCGTCTTTATTCTGTTGGGCGCAACCGAGATCGAGACCCCACTGGAGGGAATCGTGACCTCCGACTTCGGTGGAAGCGGCGCGGTTCGCCTTTCGGATCTGATCGAGGCATCTCAGATCACCACAAGTCCGGACCTGTTCCGGTACGATTTCACGGCCACGGACGGATACAACCTGCTTGGCAACAAGCTGGGCGGCGACCTTTCCCTGCTGCCCAACTGGGAGAACATGCAGCACGGATTCCTGTACCGAACCGCCTTCGGAGACCTCGAGACCGGCTGGGAGGAGCATCCCTGGGGATCCGCGATCTCGGCCTACAACATAAAACTCATGAACGGCGGCCTCATCGAGCTGCTCACTCCCTGATTCGTGGGAGGCCTTTTCGCAATTGGTAAAGGGGGGAATCATGCACTTCAACCACAGCAACCGCACGGGACGAACAATGAGAACAACGCTTCATCTGCTTGTGGCACTCATGCTCTGTTGCTCTTGCTTCCTCCCACACGCGCTCGCAGGGGACGATGGCGCGCAAGAGAGAGAAGACAACGTGTTCGAGCTCGGTGAGATCGTTGTCACCGAGAAGAAGCCGACGGCCGAGAGCGTGGCCACGGTCACCGAACGAAACCAGGACGACTTCCAGGCCTGGAGCGACTACAGCGTGGCCGATGCCCTGCGCGGCATCCCGGGAGGCGAATTGTCTCTTTCCCGGGGTTCCCTTCCCGGCAACGGGAAGCAGGAGTCCCTGATTCGCTTGAGGGGCTTCGAGACCACGGATGTGATGATCATGATCGACGGGATGCCGCTCACCGAGCCTTACCTGAAACGGGTCGACCTGAACCAGATCATCCTGGACAACGTGGCCAAGATCAAGGTCATCAAGGGCCCTTCTTCCGTGCTCTACGGCCCGAACACCGCGGGAGGCGTGATCAACATCGTCACCCAGGAAGGGGGCGAGTTTCGAACGAGGCTGGACCAGCGTTTCGGGGACTACAAGAGCTTCCGGACCATCGGCCATCACCGGGGCATGGTCGGCCCGGTCCGGTACACGCTCGGCGGGAGCTTCGATCGCTCGGACGGCTTCCCGATCTCCAGGGACTTCGAAGGCACACAGAACCAACCAGGGACTCTGAGGGAGAACAGCGATTACGAACGCTACAACCTGACAGGACGGTTGAGTGTCGACCTGGGAAGCCGGGGCACGGCGGCTATAGGGGGCGGCTACTACGACTTCGACGGGGGGGTTCCGTATGATATGATCCCGGATCCCAACACGCTCCTTTGGCGAAAGGACTGGAAACGCTGGTACGTGAACGGAGGCGGAGACTATGCCTTCACCGATAACCTGGGCATAAAGGCACAGCTCTTCTACGACAACTTCGACAACAAGATCGCGATCTACACGGACACGCGCTTCGAAGAGATCGTTTCCGACGGCAAAGGCGTTTCGACCCACGAGAACTCCCTGCTCGGCTACTTCGTGAATCCCTACTGGGATCTGGGCCGGTGGAGCTACCTGCGGGCCGGGATTCGTTATCAAAGGGATGATGTAAGCATACAGTCCTCAATCGGGGATCCCTGGAAAGACTATGCCTCAGAGATCTTCTCGTTCTCCCTGGAGGACGAAATCCGTCCTCTCGAACAGCTCAGTCTCGTGGCGGGCATCGGGTACAACCTGTTCCGGAAGCTCAAGGCCGGCGGCTCCCCGAAGGGCCCGGGGGGCGACATCGATTCCATTGATTTGCAGGCCGGGCTCCTCTACACCCCATGGCCCTTCCTCAAGGCCCATGCCTCACTCGCCCAGAAGACGACTTTCCCAACCATGCGCCAGCTCTATGGGGGTGAGAATTCACTCCCAAATGAAGAGCTGACCGAGCAGACCGCCCTGCTCTACGAGATCGGGGTGGAGGCGAACTACAAGCCGAACTACCCGTTCGGGTCCCTCGCGCTCTTCCATAGCGACGTGGACGAGATGATCGGCAAGAAGGAATTCGGAAACGTATTCCAGTCCGTAAACATCGACGAGGCGACCCTGCAGGGGCTGGAGCTTGCCCTTTCCTGGGCGCCCATCGATCCCTTGTTGTTCGGCTGCGCGTACACATATCTGGATACCGAGGACAAGCGAGCGGACCGTGTTCTCAAGGATCTGGACTTTCGGCCTCGTCATCTGTTCAGCGTCCAGGCCCGCTTCCGGTCATCCTTCGGCCTTTCGGTGAATTCCCGCTACACCTACACCTCTTCCCAGAAGTACGAGCAGAAGGCAACGGATGACCCGCTGGTCCTGGAACTGCCCGCCAGGGGCGTGTGGGACGTGCACCTGGGCCAGAAGTTCCCGTTCCGCAGGTTTCCGGAGAAGTACGTGGAGATCTTCCTGGACGTCAACAATATCCTGGACGAGTACTACGAAGAGGACCCATTCAAGGCCGCTCCCGGAAGGCTGGTCTGGGGAGGGATCCGCGCCGAGTTCTGATGCTGTACATTTATATTACATAGAAATTAGGCATTCATTATGAAACTTCCTTCCCTTTTTCGCTGTTTTTGCTTAGAATAGGATAGTATCTTACAGCCGGTGAACCAGGAGAACGTCGGATTCCGTTAAAGACATGAAGGCTTGGACGACCCCTCTCGTCGTATTCTGCTTGTGCCTCGCCTGCGGGTGTGCGTCGCTGATTCGCGGGAACACCCAGGAGATACGCATCGATTCCTACCCGCCGGGTGCGTCGGGCGAGGTCGACGGCATGAGCATTCAGACACCGGCCAAGCTCATGTTGAGCCGGAATGAGCCCCACACGGTCGTCCTCAGAAAAGAGGGCTATACCGAGTACCGCACCGAAATCACCAAGGAGTTTTCCTGGCCGCCCTTCATCACGGACCTGGTCTTCTGGAAGCTCTTTCGCAGCAAAGAACTCTCAGCCGGCGCCTGGCGTCTGCACCCGGAAGAGATCTACGCAAGCCTGGAGAACGAAGAAGCGTCCATGGAGGAACTTCTGCAAAGGGCCCGCATCCTGCTCATCCAGTCAGACGATGAGGAACCCGCCGCCGGGTCACCCGAGGCGGCGCCCCCCCTTCTACTTCCTGCCGTGTTTCGCGTGGCCGAGCCGACCGAGGTCTTCACCGCCCCGGATATCGCTCACAAGAGCCTCGGAACGCTCTACCAGGGCGCCACAATCGTCGTGCTCGAGGCAAAAGGGAACTGGTATCGCCAGAGCTGCACGCAGTTTGCCGATGGCTGGATCTTGAAGTCCGTTGTACGCCCTCGTTGACAGCCACCCGCTGCCATCACTGTTTGAGTCTATCTCGTCCTCGTCCTCCACCAAGGAAGATACAAATGGATGCATTCCGGAAGACCTGTTCGTTCCTGCTCAGCCGAACAG
>JAUWSZ010000596.1 GCA_030609865.1 bacterium
GAAAGCGGTTACTCCAACGAAGTTTCAGCCGCAATTGATTGACCGAAACCCACCATAGTGGGTGATTCCCCAGTTCTGATGAACAGTGTGTCCTAATACCTTCACATCGTTCAAGCTCACTGCCCTACTCTTCCAGTATTCTACGTCGCGTGCCTTCGGTTGTGTTCGGGACTCATACGGGACTAAACAACGAAAAAGGGGCTACGGACGCTCCGTAACCCCTTGATTTTGTTTGGTAGCGGGGGGTGGATTTGAACCACCGACCTCCGGGTTATGAGCCCGACGAGCTACCTGGCTGCTCTACCCCGCGACACTAACGCCTAACCAACATATTCTATAATCGTCTCTTTCTCTTGTCAACCCCTGCCGCTGCGGCTTGCAGCTTCTCGACTTCATCCGGCCGCAACTTCCGGTAGGCGCCCCGGGGCAGCCCCTCGAGGGCCAGAGGACCGAGGGCCACACGCCTGAGCTTCAGCACCTGGTATCGAAATTGCTCGAGCATCCGCTTGACCTGCCGGTTCCTGCCTTCGTACAGGGTCATGCGCAGCCAGCTGTTTTTCGCCCCCCTTTTCAGGAACGAGACCCCTGCCGTAGCGGTCTTCTTCCCGTCCAGGACAACTCCGCTCCTCAGCCGGTCAATCACCTTCTTGTCCGGGACTCCCTTGACCTTCACGTGATAGACCTTCTTGACGTGATACCGGGGATGAATGATCCGGTTGGCCAGCTCGCCGTCGTTGGTGCAGAGAAGAAGCCCCTCCGCGTCGAAATCCAGACGCCCCACAGGGTATGGCTTGCCCTTGATGTCGGCCAGGAGGTCACCGACGCAGGGCCGGCCACGCGGATCCTCCATGGTGCAGAGCACGCTCCTCGGTTTGTGCAGAAGGAGGTAAACCGGAGCGGAAGGCTTGACTCGCTTTCCGTCTACCTTGACCGCATCTTTCCTCGGGTCCACATTCGTGCCCGGATCGAGCACGGCCTTCCCGTTCAGGGTCACGCGGCCTTCCCGAATCAGCTCTTCCGCGTGTCGCCGGGACCCGGTCCCGGCCCTGGCCAGGACGCGGGCGAGTCTCTCTTCGGAAGCAACCGGGTCAGCCTTCATCGGGGATGTCCCCCTCCCCCGCCTTCTTGGTCCCTTCTTCCCCTTCCGCCTGCTCAACCTGGCCGGTCTCTTCTTCGGCCTCCACGTCCGCCTCGTAGAGTTCCAGCCGGGTCTTGGTGCTCTTCAGGATCTCATCCAGCTCTCCCGGCGTGATTTCCTCCCCGCCAAGCGGCTCTTCATCCTCCGACCACTCACCCTCGTCGTTGGAGTCGCTTTCGTCCTCGCCGTCGTCCTCGGAATCTCTTTCGTACTCGTCCTCGTCGTCGTCCTCGTCCTCGCAGGCCTTCTCGCCCTCAGGAGTCACAAGGTCCTGATCCGCCGACCCGCCCTCCTCTGCCCCCACCTCCTCAACCTCTGCGCTCGCCGCTCCCGCACTCTCAGACCCCTCTTCGGTCGTCTCGACCATGTCCTGGATCTCTCTCAGGGTGGGCAGGTCCTTCAGGTTCTTGAGCCCGAAGAGCTCGAGGAAATCCTGGGTGGTGCCGTACAGGATCGGTCGTCCGGGAACCTCTTTCCTGCCCAGGATGCGAAGCAGCCGCCTCTCCAGGAGAGTGCCCAGGACAGCCCCGCTGTCCACCCCTCGAATCGATTCCGCCTCGGCCCGGGTCGCGGGCTGGCGATAGGCCACGATCGCGAGTGTCTCGAGGGCGGCCCGGCTCAGCCGAGCAAACTTCTGTTGCCGAAGCCTTCCGAGCCATGGGGCGAACTCGGCCCGGGTCCGGAACTGGTAGCCGTTGGCCACCTGAACGATCTCGAGGGCCCCTCCCCTCTCCTCGTAATCCTGCTCGAGCTCGGTCAGGACCTCCTTCAGCTTCTTCTTGGGGCAATCGGGCAGCACGCCCGCTATCCTGTCGAACGAGATCGGCTCTTCGGACACGAAGATCAACGCCTCCAGGATGGGCTTGAGCTTGCTCGCGTCCGCCTGGGGTCGACCTGTCCTCTTCTCCCTTTCCGGCTCCGGAACGGATTCCTCATCCGAGCCATCCCGTTCCTCGACATCCGGAAGGTCGTGAGGTTGTCCTTCTTCCGCCCGCTCCAACTCGACGACCGCCGACTCGTCCGCAGCGCTTTCCTGCTCGTCGGGTTCGGCAGCGAGATCGTTTTCGGTCTTTTCGTCAGGATTCACGGCTTTTCAGGGTCTCCTTCAGTTTTTCCCTTTGATCGTTCTCATCGGACAGCACCCTCAATTGCACAGCCCCGAAGGCCTCGAACTGGTACGCCCGGATCAAACGCAGGCGAACAAGCTCGAGGATCGACAGAAACGTAACGATGATCCCCCCACGAGAGGGAATTCCGTCGAAGAGATCCTCGAAGCGCACCGATTGCTTCGCCGTCACGATGTCCAGAACCTCGACGATACGGTCCACGAGGCGAATGCGCTCCGGCATCACCTCATGGAGGGTCTCTTTCGGGGCCTGTTCTATGACCTTCTGGAACGCGTCCAGGAGGTCGAAGAGGCTCGCCTTCAGGATGGGCGGCTCCTCTTCGAATCCCTCCCCGTCGGTCGGAAGCTGGACCTTGAACACGTCCCGGTTCAGCAGATCCCTCTCCCCCAAGGCCTGCCCGACCTCTTTGTACCGCTGGTATTCGATGAGCCTCAGGCGGAGTGCCTCGAGCGATTCGAATTCATCCTCCTCGTCCTCCTCCGCCTCTGCCGGGGAGGGCAAGAGCATCTTGGACTTGTGATAGGCCAGGGTGGCGGCCATGACGAGAAAGTCCCCGACCCCATCCAGGTTCAACGACTCCAACAAGCTCACGTATTCCAGGTACTGACTGGCGATTTCCGCCACCGGAACGTTGTAGATGTCGAGCTCGTTCTTGCGTATCATGTGCAGCAAGAGATCGAGAGGACCTTCAAAGTCCTGCAGTTTCACCTGGTAGGTCATCAAACGGCAGCTCCCGTCAGGTCGCGTCTAGATCCCCAGAAAGGTCCTCGTCAACAACGACATGAAACGCCAGAGATAGCTCATCAGGCCGAAGGGATTGAGGA
>JAUWSZ010000595.1 GCA_030609865.1 bacterium
CTTGTCACTCGGCAGGGCGAGGGCCTCATCCATGGAGTTGGTGTGCAGGGACTGGGTGCCGCCCAGGACGGCTGCCAGGGCCTGCACGGTGACCCGGACGATGTTGTTTTCCGGCTGCTGGGCCGTCAGCGAGCACCCGGCGGTCTGGGTATGGAAACGCAGCATCATGGACCTCGGATTCTTGGCCCCGAATCGCTCCTTCATGATGCGCGCCCAGAGCCTTCGGGCGGCACGGAACTTGGCGACTTCCTCGAGGAAGTGGTTGTGAACGTTGAAGAAGAAGGAGAGGCGCGCGGCGAACTTATCCACGTCCAGGCCGGCATCGATCGCCGCCTGCACGTAGGCAATCCCGTCCGCCAGGGTGAAGGCCACTTCCTGGACAGCCGTGGACCCCGCCTCTCTCATGTGGTATCCGCTGATGCTGATCATGTTCCACTTGGGAAGACTCTGGTTACAGAAGGCAAAGATGTCGGTAATGATCCGCATCGAAGCGCCGGGAGGATAAATGTAGGTTCCCCTGGCGACGTATTCCTTGAGCACGTCGTTCTGGATGGTGCCCTGCAGCCCGGAAGCCTCGACACCCTGCTTCTCGGCAACGGTCATGTACATGGCCAGGAGGATGGCCGCCGTGGAGTTGATGGTCATCGAGGTGGAGACCTTGTCCAGGGGGATCCCATCGAAGAGCCTCTCCACGTCCTCGAGGGAGTCGATGGCGACCCCAACCTTTCCCACCTCACCCGCGGCCAGGGCGTGCGTGCTGTCGTAGCCCATCTGGGTTGGCAGGTCAAACGCCACGCTCAGCCCCGTCTGGCCCTGTTCCAGGAGATACTTGTATCGCTTGTTCGTGTCTTCTGCTGAACCGAACCCCGCATACTGTCGCATGGTCCAGAACCTTCCCCGGTACATCGTAGGCTGTATCCCCCGCGTGAAGGGGTACTCTCCCGGGAACCCGATCTGTTCGGAATAATCCGAATCCTGAATATCCAAGGGCGTATACAACCTGTCGAGTTCGATGCCGGAAAGGGTCTTGAAGGGGTCCTTCCTCTCCTTCGCCTTGCTCAGCATCTTCTCCAGGGTGGACGTTTCCCACTTCTTCTTCTGTTCCTCCACCTTCTTCGTATCCATGGCTCGTCTTCCTCTTGTGGCTTTCGGGCGTTCTCGATCCAGACGTCATGCGTCGAGGTGTTTAGAGGGGGATATTTCCGTGTTTCTTCGGCGGGTTCACGTCCCTCTTGTTGGCCAGCATCTCGAGGGCCTGAATGACCCGAGGCCGGGTCGTCTCCGGCAAGATCACCTCGTCCACGTATCCCAACTCGGCCGCCTGGTACGGATTCGCGAAATTTTTTCGGTAATCCTCCACGAGTTTCTTCTTCCTGGCCTCTTTGTCCTCGGCCTCCTTCATCTCCTTCCGGAAGACGATGTTCACGGCCCCATCGGCCCCCATGACCGCGATCTCGGCGGTGGGATAGGCGTAGTTGATGTCCCCGCGGATGTGCTTGCTCGACATCACGCAGTATGCGCCCCCGTAAGCCTTTCGGGTGATCACCGTAATCTTGGGAGTCGTGACTTCACAGTATGCGTAGATCAGCATGGCACCGTGCTTGATGATGCCGCCGTACTCCTGCACGGTCCCCGGGAGGAATCCGGGCACATCCTCGAAGGTCAGGATCGGGACGTTGAAGGCATCACAGAATCGGACGAACCGAGCCCCCTTGACGGACGCGTCGATGTCCAGGGAACCGGCCAGATGTTTGGGTTGGTTCGCCACCACGCCCACGACCCTACCGTTCATCCGGGCGAATCCCACGACGATGTTGGGCGCGAAATGCTCATGGATCTCGAAGAGCTTCCCGTGATCCACGACGGCCCGGATCACATCCTTGATGTCGTACGGGGTGTTCGGGTCCTGTGGGACAATGTCCTTCAGGAGAGGCTCCATTCGGTCCGGAGGGTCGGTGGGTTCGAGCCGTGGGGGATCCTCGGCATTGTTGAGGGGTAGATACCCGAAGAGTTCCCGAATCATGGCCAGGCATTCTGCATCGTCCTGGGGCGCGAAATGGGCGACACCACTCTTCGCGTTGTGGGTCATCGCACCGCCCAGGTCCTCCTTGGTCACCGACTCCCGCGTGACGGATTTGACCACCTCGGGCCCGGTGATGAACATGTAGCTCGCGCTCTTGGTCATGAAAACGAAGTCGGTCAGGGCGGGCGAGTACACGGCGCCACCGGCACAGGGGCCCATGATCGCGGATATCTGGGGAACGACACCCGATGCCTGAACGTTTCTGAGGAATATGTCCGCATAACCTGCCAGGCTCTCCACCGCCTCCTGGATCCGGGCTCCCCCGGAATCGTTCAGGCCGATCAGTGGAGCCCCGTTCTTCATGGCCATTTCCATGACCTTGCAGATCTTGTTCGCGAACCCTCGCCCCAGGGTTCCGCCGAGCACCGTGAAATCCTGGGCATACACGAACGTCCGCCGCCCATCGATCGTGCCGTATCCGGTAACCACTCCATCCCCGAGGAACTTCCTCTTCTCCATCCCAAAGTGGGTGCAGTGGTGGGTGACGAACTTGTCGATCTCAACGAAGGAATCCCTATCAAGAAGGCGGTCGAGCCTCTCTCGTGCCGTGAGTTTGCCGGCTTCGTGTTGCTTCTGGATTCTCTCTTCCCCACCCGCCTGCTCGGCCCGCTGCAACCTTTCCAACAGTTCCTGTCTTCCCGCCTCGGTTTCCATAACTCTCCTTCCCACGAGCATTTCCTTCGATGAATCCAACCAAGCACCCGAACCCGCTAACGCAAGTGATCCTAAGGAACCCCCTGTGGATTGTCAAGTGGAACGACTCCTGACCAGGGCATGCTCATCATGCAAATTCGTTTCTACATCAGTTTGTTATACGCGAATTGTTCCGTGAGACGAAGACCGGAACGGTCTCGTTCGGCACAGCGAAAAGGAACATGCGTGGGGCTGTCAGGATCTGTTTCCGCGCTCCTTCAGGATCTTCTGGAAGGCTTCCGTAATCTGTCTGGTCTTCCCCTCGGCCATCTCTTGAAACTCCCTGCCCAGATGCAGCACTCGATCCGGATGGTA
>JAUWSZ010000275.1 GCA_030609865.1 bacterium
AGCGCCCGCTTCCGGAGGCGGGTCCCGATGCATTCCGGACAGGTCTCCCAATCCGGCCCTTCGATTCCCTTGCCGCCCTTTCCATTGCCCGCCCCCCCGTTTGCCGGGACGACTCCCAGGCCGTCGCACTCACCGCAGGCCCCGTACCGACTGTTGAACGAGAAGAACCGTGGATCCGGCTCCGGAAAGCCTATCCCGCACCGCCCACAGAACAGCCTCCGGCTGTAATACCTCTCCTGCCCGCCCTTCTGTGGAACCACACACAAATCACCCTTCCCGACACGAAGGGCCTCCTCGATCTTGTCCTTCAGGTAGCTGTCCGAGACGTGACGGAGATCGATCTCCGCGACAACGACATCGATATCGTGCTCTTTGTACCGGTCCATGGCAAAGATGTTCCGTATTGCCACCATCTCGCCGTCCAGGCGAACGTCTGCGTAGCCCATCTTTCCAAGCTTACGCAACAGCTCACGGTGGTGCCCCTTCTTCCCTTTCAAGAGCGGAGCGAGCAGGCAGACCGCCTTCTTCCGGAAATGGGAGCTGATGTCCCCGCAGATC
The DNA here is from genome assembly GCA_030609865.1 of bacterium. The sequence goes on from JAUWSZ010000275.1 coordinate 559, forward strand.
CCCTCCGGGGTCTGGTAGGCGAGCCTCTGCCCGCAACGCGTGCAGTGGGCGGCACCGATCTTTGCGAACAGGAGCCGGAGATAATGGTAGATCTCCGTGAGGGTTGCCACGGTGGAGCGTCTCCCGCCCCGGGAGAGCTTCTGTTCCACGGCTACGGTGGGCGGAACGCCCTGTATGCGGTCCACGTCCGGTTTGGCCATGGGTTGAATGTACTGGCGGGCATAGGCGGACAGGCTCTCCAGGAACCTCCGCTGCCCCTCGGCAAAGAGAATGTCAAAGGCAAGGGTGGACTTGCCCGAGCCGCTGGGCCCGGTGACCACGACGATCCGGTCTCTGGGTATGGAAAGGGAAATCTCCTTCAGGTTGTGCTCTCTGGCCCCGTCGATGGAGATATGGCCCCCTTTCCAGTCGGCCGCGACGGTCCGGGGCGATTTCCCCCGCCATCGGCGGATTTCCTTGACCATCGCGCTCGGGGACGTGGACAGATACTTCTTCAGGGCCTTGCCGGTGTGGGATCGCTTCTTCTTGATGATCTCTGCCGGCGGGCCCGCGGCAACCAGCCTTCCGCCGGCATCGCCTCCCTCGGGCCCCAGGTCCAGGATGTGGTCTGCGTGCTTCAGGATTTCCAGGTTGTGCTCGACCACGACGATGGAATGCCCCTTCCGGAGGAGCTTCTCGAAGGTCTTGAGCAGAAACCGGATGTCGTAGAGGTGCAGACCGGTGGTGGGCTCGTCGAAGAGCAGCAGGGTGTGCGGCTTCCGGGAACGGATGATGTGGGCGGAAAGCTTCAGCCGTTGGGCCTCACCGCCGGAAAGGGTGTTCAGGGGCTGGCCGAGACGCAGGTACCCGAGGCCGATGTCCGAAAGGACCCGGAGGGGCCCTGCCACGGCCGGGATCTTCTCGAAGAACTGCTTCCCCTCTTCCACGGTCATCTCCAGGACCTGCTGGATGGTCTTGCCGCCGTGGGTGACCTCGAGGATTTCCTTCCTGTACCGGGCCCCGCCGCATTCCGGGCAGACGACGAAGACGTCGGCGAGGAACTGCATCTCCACCCTTTCGAAGCCCTCTCCCTGGCAGGCCTCGCAACGGCCGTTTCCTGAATTGAACGAAAAGGTCCCTGGCGTGTACTCCCGCAGGAGTGCGAGCGGCGTCTGGGCAAAGAGGGCCCGGATTCCGTCGAAGGCCTTGATGTAGGTGACGGCGTTCGCCCGCGGCGTATTGCCCAGCGGGGAGGGATCGACCATGATCACGTCGTCGATCGCTTCGTGTCCTTCGATCGCCTTGTGCTTGCCGGGCTTCTCCGTGCCCTTTCCGAGGGCCTTGCACAGCCCCTTGTAGATCACCTCCCGGATCAGCGTCGATTTGCCCGACCCGCTCACGCCGGAGATGCAGACCAGCCTCTGGAGCGGGATCTCCACCGAGATGCCTCGCAGATTGTTCTCGGCCGCGCCGCGCACGACCAGGGCCTCGCCCCCTGCGTTCGAAGGCGTTGGCAGCGCCTGCCGCTCCGCACCCCTCTCGTCGAACATGCACATTGCGGTCAGGGACTCCGCACAGCCGGCGATTCCTTCAGGAGGCCCCTGGTAGACCGTGTTGCCGCCCTGCTCGCCTGCCGAGGGGCCCAGGTCGAGGAGGTTGTCCGCGGCGAGGATGATCTCCGGGTCGTGCTCCACGACCAGGACCGTGTTCTCCCGATCCCTGATTTCCCGAAGGATCTCGACGAGCCTCCGCGAGTCCCTCGCATGAAGGCCGATGCTCGGCTCATCGAGGATGTAGAGCGTGTTGACCAGGGAGGACCCCAGGGCCGTCGTGAGATGGGCTCGCTCGATCTCCCCTCCGGAAAGGGTTCTCGACTGGCGATCCAGGGTCAGATAACCCAGCCCGATTTTCTCGAGACAGGAGAGACGGGATCGAATCTCGCGGAGAAGCGCCTCGGCAACCTCCCGCTGGAACCGGGAAAACCTGAGACCATCGAAGAAGGAGGATGCCTCCCGGATGCTCATCGCGTAGACCTCTGCGATGTTCTTGTCTGCGATGCGGTACTGGAGCACTTCCTGCCGAAAACGCCTGCCTCCGCAGGCCTTGCACTTGTCGTAGCTCCTGTACCGGGACAGGAGGACCCGGATGTGCATCTTGTAGGTCCTCGTCTCCAGCCATTCGAAGAATCCCCTGACACCGTAGAAGCCCGAACATCCTTCGACGATTTTCCTGCTCTGGCTCGGCTTGAGGGCCTCGAACGGCGTCTCCACGGGGATGCCTTCCCGCGAGCAGAAGGCGAGGGTCTCGTGGTACGCCTCTCGATAGGCGTCCGTGTTCCACGGCTTGATGGCCCCCTGTCGGAGAGAGAGCCGCTTGTCCGGGATGACCAGGTCCATGTCGACGCCGATGGTTCTGCCGAACCCGTGGCAGGCATCACAGGCCCCCAGGGGCGTGTTGAACGAGAAGAGGTTGGGCATGGGGTCCCGGTACGAGATGTCGCACCAGGGACAGTGAACCTCCGAGCTGAAGGGAAGCCGCTCTTCCCCGGAGGCGCCGGGGTCGAGGATCACCGTGATCTTGCCTTTTCCCATCCGTAATGCCGCCTCCAGGGAATCCACGATTCGCCGGACCTGTCCCTTCTCCAGGACGAGCCGGTCCGCAACCAGGTCGAGCGCGCCGGGAAGGATCTCTCCCAGGAGGGCCTCGGAGACCTCCTGGGATCTCCCTTCGTGAACCAGCCGGAAGTAGCCGGAACGCCTCAGTCCGGTTTCGATCTCGGCGGCGGGGAGGGAGCCGTCGTGCGGAACCGGAAAGCTGATCAAGGCGCGAGAACCGGAATGGGCGTCCACCAGCTCTTCGGCAATCTGCTGGGGGGAGTCTTTCCTGACCTCACGACCACACTCGCCGCAGTACAACGTGGCGACCTTTGCGAACAGGAGCTTCACATACTCGGCCAGCTCGGTAAGGGTCGCTACTGTGGAGCGGGCCGTCTTGATCGGGTTGACCTGGCGGATGGCGATGGCGGGCGGGATTCCTTCGATCCTTTCGATCTGGGGTCGGTCCAGCCGCTCGAGAAACTGGCGGGCATAGGCGGAGAAGCTCTCCACATATCGACGCTGCCCCTCGGAGTAGAGCGTGTCAAAGGCAAGGCTGGATTTTCCCGACCCGCTGATCCCGGTCACGACGGTCAGCTGGTAGAGGGGAATCTCGAGGTCGAGGTTCTTCAGGTTGTTCTGGCGAGCGCCCCATACACGTATGACAGGCTTGTCCACGATGTCGGTCCTCGTGTATTCGGAATGGCGTCGGGTAGAAATCCGCAAAACGCCTTCCACGGAAAACTTTCATGTTATCATCCTCCCCGGAAAAATGCTATCGTACCGACGCGAGCCCCTCATAGCAGCACATGAACTGAGAGAGCTCGCCGTCATTAACGCGCAGGCGGGAATCCCTCGGCACCCAGGAATTCCTTCTCCCCTCGGGGAGAAGGTCAGGATGAGGGGGGCTGCTATCACTCCCTCACCCTGACCCTCTCCCTCTCCAGAGGGAGAGGGAATCGAGGAGCAACGATGCAAAACGCCTCTTCACAGGAAACGCTGATCCTCGTAGACAGCCAGGACAGGCAAATCGGATTCGAGAGCAAAGCCGCATGCCACCGTCGGCCGCTGCGACTCCACAGGGCCTTTTCTGTCTTCTTATTTGACCGGGGCGGCCGCATGCTGATCACGAAGCGGAGCACGAAGAAGGACACCTGGCCCGGCTTCTGGAGCAACGCCTGCTGCTCACACCCGCGTGAAGGGGAATCCACAGAGGACGCCGCCCGGCGCAGGCTCGAGGAAGAGCTGGGCATCTCTGCCGAGCTTCGTTTCCTCTTCAAGTTCGAATACCGGGCTGACTACGATGCCACGTGGGGGGAGCACGAACAGGATCACGTGTTCGTGGGTCAGTACGACGGGCCGTTGGCTCCGGACAGGGATGAGGTCGACGAAGCGAAGTTCATCGACGTGGAGGATCTGAAGCAGGATGTCCGGGACCGGCCCGATCGCTACACACCGTGGTTCAAGATCAGCCTGGACCGGGTATTGACAGAAAAAGGTTCCTGACACCTTTTTTGCCGTTTGCCGTCCATGTCCGCGACGGGGGATTGCTCAACGCCGTGCAACCCTTTGCAAAACTGGGGATATTGCGAGCCGAAGGCGCGGCAATCTCCCAGCACCGTATGGGAGCCTCGGGATTCCAGGAAGATCGGTGGCTGTCGGTTAGCTGTTATCGATCTCCCTTTTCGTGCCCGTGCCCGATTTTTACTATCAGCTATTAGCCTTTAGCTATTAGCCCACCCCGCCCCTATTCTACGTGCATCCCGTTGGGGAAAGTGGTTGGGAGCTAACAGCTAACAGCTAACTGCTAACAGCCAAGACTTTCGCCTTGCGGCGCAAGCCGCGTTATGATTTTTCGATGAACGCATCGCGGAGGAGCTTGCTCTGCCG
>JAUWSZ010000714.1 GCA_030609865.1 bacterium
TATCCAGGCCGAGTGAGCCGGTGGAAATGGAGGGAATGTGCCGCACATCCTGGTCCCCATCGGCGAGGCGCATGATCGATCCTTTTCCGAACTGCTTCTCGATCGTCGTGATGGCGGTGGAGATGGCCTTCTCCTTGTCCAGCCCTTTTTCCATGGGCGACTCCTCCTTCTATGAGACCGTTTTGCCGGGCCCGTGGGGGAAGTGGATCCGATTCAGGCTCGTGAAGATGGGCCTTTGAAACGAAGTTGACCCCTGGTCCGTGATAGGCGCTCCACTTCTAAAGAAAGAAGCTGACCAGGTGCACGCAGAGACCCGCGTAGAGGCCAGCCAACACATCATCCAACGTGATGCCCCATCCTCCTGGGAATCGTTGCTCGATCGCCCGGATCGGATAGGGCTTCACTATATCAAACAGACGAAAAAAAACACAGGCGCAGAGGACGTGGGTGACGGAAATGGGCACGAGAATCATCGAGGTCAGGAACCCGGCGACTTCGTCGATCACCACAAAACGGGGATCCTTTTCTTCCAGCTCTTTTTCCACGAAACCGGAGGAAAAGACGGAAAGGGCCAGAATGCCGAAGAGGGTGATCAAAAAAGGTATTTCCCCCAGATACTTAAGCCCTATACAGAGGGGAACCCCGATGAGCACAGTGGCCCAGGTCCCGGGCGCCACGGGAAGGTAGCCCGTATAGAGGCCCGTTGCGACAAAGTGTAAGAATGTACCCAAGAGCTGACTCCATGCCCGTGCCGGAACTGTGCTATAGCAAGAACGGGGCCAAACAGGCCTCGCCGAGCCCTTCGTTTCGCACTGGACGAAACTGCTTGAATCCTTGCTCAAAGAACTTTTATAATACAAGTTCAAAACATATTTCAATGGTACCTTCCGCCGATCCAGAGGGTGCCGAAAGAAATCTCCTCCGGGGCCGGGATGACACGATCGAACAGCCTCCGCCCACGACAGGGTTCCGGCAGAATCATGGGCCTTGACGTGGGAGAGAAGACCATCGGGATTGCCCTGAGCGACGAACTCGGGCTCACCGGCCAGCCGTATCAGACCCTGAAAAGGAAGGAAGACGATCAGGACCTTCGTGCAATCCGCATTATTCTGGACGAACGGGGGGTTTCAACGGTGGTCGTCGGGCTCCCGAAAAACATGGATGGGTCGATAGGCAGGCAGGCCAGAAGGGTGGCGGCCTTTGCCTCGAAGATCGAGGCGGCACTCGATGTTGCTGTCGTCCATTGGGATGAACGGCTCTCGACCGTGGCTGCCGAGCGGGTCTTGATCCAGGCGGATCTGAGCCGGGCAAAGAGGAAGAAGCACGTGGACAAGCTGGCGGCAGCGGTCATTCTGCAGGGCTATCTCGATTCGAACCCTGCGTCCGGTGTCGTTTTCCGGCCCCCACCGTCCACTGACCTCAGCGAAAGTTGACAAGAACCGTGACGATCCTCGGGAAAATCCTGGGCACCCTCTTGCTGGTCGTGTTGGTCCTGGGCATGGGTGTCTATGCATATTACCACCTTCCGTATGACGACCGCATGCGGCCGGTTCGCGTCGTCGTCCCGGAAGGGGCGACCCTCGATCAGACAGCGGGGTTGTTGGAGGACAAGGGCGTGCTCAGGTTTCCCCTGGTTTTTGCCTGGGTGGCTCGGGTGATGGGAAGAGATCGAAGCATTCGAGCCGGAGAGTACAGCCTCCACTCATCGATGAGCCCCCGGGAGGTCTTGCATATCCTCTGCAGGGGGGCGGTGGTCCTTCACAGGGTCACGGTTCCGGAAGGGTTGACCGTGAAGCAGATCGCGACCCTGCTCGAGAAAAAGGGGTTTGCATCCCGGGAAGAGATCCTTTTGGAGAGTCGGAAGGTTGGTTTCATAAGGGCCTTCGGAGTCGAGGGGGGCTCTTTGGAGGGGTATCTGTTCCCGGACACGTACCATTTTGCCATGGGTCTCTCTCCCAGGGAGATTCTGAAGGCCATGGTGCAAAGGTTCAATTCCGTGTACGGCCCCGTGTTGAGGGCAAGACAGGCTGAAAACGGGCTGAGTCTCCACGAAGTGATCACCATGGCCTCGATCGTGGAGAAGGAAACGAGTTCCAGGAAAGAGATGCCCGTTATCGCTTCGGTGCTGGTCAACCGGCTGCGGATCGGGATGCCCCTGCAGTGCGATCCTACCGTGATTTACGGGACAGAGGATTTTGACGGAAATCTGACGCGGGAGCATCTTCGTACGCCCAACCCGTACAATACTTACCTGAACAAGGGGCTGCCCCCCGGCCCGATCTGCAATCCCGGCCTGGACGCGTTGAAGGCGGTCCTCTACCCGGCGGACACCTCCTACCTGTATTTTGTCTCCAAGAATGACGGGACCCACCTGTTTTCCCCTACCCTCAAAGAGCACAACCGGGCCGTGGAAAAGTACCAGAAAAGGCGTGGCAAGAGTGGGGGGTCCGGGAGGTAGAAGGCTGATAGACAGCCAGCTAATGCATGGGAACGCAAGTCATTGCCGATTTGGTATTAGGTGTTAGGTGTTAGGTGTTAGGTGTTAGGTATTAGCTCCCCGCCA
>JAUWSZ010000095.1 GCA_030609865.1 bacterium
GGGAAAGACCACCCTGGCGGCCCTCATCGTCCGGGGCCTTCTGAAGAAGGGCAAGGGCCCTATCCTGGTCGTGGACGCGGACCCGAACACGAACTTGCCCGAGGCGGTCGGCATGCCCTCTGAGGCAACGGTAGGCTCCATCCTTGCCGAGTTCATCGACGACAAGGCCTCGATTCCTTCGGGGATGACCAAAGAGAGCTACCTTCAGGTAAAAATGCACCGTGCGGTGGCAGAGGGCAAGGGCATGGACCTCGTTGCCATGGGCAGGGGCGAGGGCCCGGGCTGCTACTGCTACCCGAACGTGATCCTCCGGGGCTTTGTGGAGGACCTCTCCGGGAACTATCCTTACGTGGTCATCGACAACGAAGCCGGCATGGAACACCTGAGCCGGAGGACTTCCGAAGTGATCGACCACATGATCCTCGTCAGCGATCCCTCGATTCGCGGCCTCCGGTCCGCCCGGCGGATCCATGCGTTGATCAAGGAACTCAAGTTGGACGTTGCGAAGATCTCCCTCGTCGTCTCACGGGCCCCGGATCCCTTGCCGGCGCCGCTCGAGGAAGAGATCCAGGCCTGCGGGATCCCGCTATTGGGGAAGATTCCCGCGGACAAGATGATCGAGGAGTACGACCTGGCCATACGGCCCCTGACCGAGCTTCCGGATACGAGCCCCGCGGTAGAGGCCTCCGAGCGTATTCTCGAGGACCTGAACCTGGCCTGAAGTGGAATGTTGACGGGATTGTGGATGTCAGATACAATAGCTGCCTTTCTCAAGATCGCCCTATCTTCCTGCTTTACAAGCATAATCGAGCTGGAGTCTGCCCGTGAGACACCCAGAAGAGACATTGCTGCCTATTTCTCCCTGCTAAACCGTATGAACAAGGAGGTGTCAGGATGGCTGTAGAACTACCCAAGGTTTCCTATACCGGAAAGATCAAAGCGATGTCGATCGGGGACCCCTCCAAGGGCGTTCTCGTCGGAGGGGATGAGGCCTATCCCTTTTACGGCTTTGAAGGCGCCCTGCCCAACCCGCCCCGGATTGCCATGGATGTCCCGGACACACCGCCCGAGGATTGTGCAGCCACGATCCGGGAGCTCTATTCGGATGTATGGAACGATCCGGTTGCCTGGGCACAGAAGTGCATCCAGGAATACGGGGCGGACATGATCGATCTGGAGCTGGTCAGCACCGATCCCAATGGCCTGAACCGATCCCCTGAAGAGGCTGCCGAGGTGGTGAAAAAGGTTGCCGAGGCGATCGACGTGCCGTTGATCGTGTACGGGACCGCCAGCGTGGAAAAGGACAGCGAGGTCCTCCGCCTCGTTTGTGAGGTGTGCGAGGGCAAGAATCTGACGGTGGGGCCCGTGCAGGAAGGGAACTACAAGAAGATCGGGGCCGCGGCCATTGCTTACAAGCACACCGTGATCGCCAACACGCCGATCGACATCAACCTGGCCAAGCAGCTCAACATCCTTCTTGGGAACCTGGGTGTGCCCGATGAGCAGATCCTGATCGACCCGACCACGGGCGGCCTGGGCTACGGTATCGAGTACAGCTACTCGGTGATGGAGCGGATCCGCATGGCGGCCATGTCGCAGCAGGACGAGAAGCTCCAGCTTCCGATGATCTGCAACGTGGGCAAGGAGGCCTGGAAGACCAAGGAGGCCAAGCAGACCCTCGAGGAGGCGCCGGAGCTGGGAGACCCGGTCCAGCGGGGCGTTCTCCTGGAGGCGATCACCGCACAGGACCTGTTGCTCGCAGGAGCCAATATCGTGATTCTCAGGCACCCGGAGAGCGTCAAGCTCGTTCGCAACCTGATTCAGGAGCTTACGGCCTGAACCCACTCGCTACAGGAACGGTAAGAGACCCGTTTTCGGACGGATAAAGAAGAATCATCACCCCATGAGAAGGAGTCAGGACCATGTCAAAGATCATCGCAAGTGCTGGAATACGAGGCGCCCACTCAATCTTCGAACGCGTGGAAAAGAAGTGGACACAGGCAATGGACAAATACGGTGGAAGCCAAGAGGTGGCCTTCCCGAACACCGGCTACTACCTCCCCGTTATTTACGGGATCACGGGATTTCCCGTAAAAAAGCTCGAAGACATGAAGTTCGTCCTGGACAGATGCAAGGAGCTTATCCCCCCCGTGCCCCAGGAAAAGGTCCATCTTCCTTACCTGGGACCCGCCCTGGACGCGGGCATGGCCGCCTTTTTTCTTGAGGAGTGCGAGGAGGCGATCCGGTACACTGAAGAGCCCGACTTCTACCTCCCGGCTGAAGATCCGGACGAAACCCACCCATGGGTGGGCGCTGCAGACGATGTCATTCTCAGGAAGCGAGGCGTGGAGTTCGTGGACGGAACGGCCCCGGGCTTTGCCGCTATCCTCGGTGCCGCGCCCACAAAGGAGATCGCGGTTGCCATCGCTGAGGAACTGCAAAAAAAGAACCTCTATGTGTTCATGTCGGCGGAAGACAACGGGACCAGCTTTGCCACACAGCTCGTGGAGGCAGGCGTCCAGATCGGCTGGAATACGAGGCTCGTTCCCTTCGGGCCTACAACGAGCGCCACGGTCTTTGCCGCCGGCTTCGCCACACGAGCGGCATTGACCTTCGGGGGAGTTGCCCCCGGCGATTTCCGCAAGGTCCTGATGTACAACAAGAACCGGATCTTCGCGTTTGCAATGACCCTGGGCGAGGTAACCGATGAGTGGTATGCAAACGGAGTAGCCGTCGTGAATTACGGATTCCCGGTGATCGCGGATACCCCGATCCCTCAGATCTTGCCTACCGGACTCTGCACATACGAGCACGTGGTCTCCAACATCCCCCACAACGAGATCGTGAGCAAAGCGATCGAGGTGCGTGGCCTAAAGGTGACGGTGGCCGAAGTGCCCGTGCCCGTGGCCTACGGCCCGGCCTTTGAAGGGGAGCGCGTCCGCGGCGAGGACATCTACGCGGAGATGGGCGGCGGCCGGTCACAGGCCGTGGAACTCGTCCGGATGAAAGACATGAACGATGTCGAGGACGGCAAGATCACGGTCGTGGGCCCAGGCCTCAAAGACGTGGAGCCACCCGCCAAGATGCCCCTGGGCATCTATGTGGAAGTCGCCGGCAGGCAGATGCAGGAGGACTTCGAGCCGATCCTGGAGAGGCAGATCCACCACCTGATCAACTATGCCCAGGGGAGCATGCACATCGGGCAGAGGGACATCGCCTGGGTCCGCATCGCCAACGCGGCCGCTGAGAAGGGATTCGGGCTGGAGCATATCGGATCGATCCTGCATGCCAAGTTCCACCAGGACTTCGGCAACATCTTCGACAAGGTGCAGGTGACCATCCACACGGAGAAGGACAAGGTGGACGAACTCACGGCCGAGGCCCGAAAGATCTACAAGACGCGCGACGAGCGTGTCGAGGGCATGACCGACGAAGGGACCGAAACCTACTACTCATGCACGCTCTGCCAGTCCTTCGCGCCCACCCACGTCTGCATGATCAGCCCCGAGCGTACGGGCCTGTGCGGCGCTTACAACTGGCTGGACTGCAAGGCCTCCTTCGAGATCAATCCCACCGGCCCGAACCAGCCGGTCGAAAAGGGTAAATTGGTGGACGAGCGGCTTGGCCGCTTCGAAGGAGTCGATCAGTTCGTCCAGCAGGCGTCCCGCAACAAGATCGAGGGATACAACCTTTACAGCATCATGGAAGAGCCGATGACCACCTGCGGGTGCTGCGAGTGCATCGCCGCAGTGCTGCCGATGTGCAACGGGATCATGACCGTGGACCGCGACCACAGGGGCGAGACCCCGTGCGGCATGAAGTTCACCACCCTGGCCGGGACGATCGGCGGTGGCATAAGCTCCCCGGGCTTCGTGGGCCACAGCAAGTACTTCATCACCCAGAAGAAGTTCATCAAGGGAGACGGCGGGCTGCTCAGGATGATCTGGATGCCCAAGGCCCTGAAAGACGACATCATGGATAGGCTCAAGAAGGCTGCCGAAGAGCTGGGCGTTCCGGACTTCCCGGACAAGATCGCGGACGAGACGGTGGGCATCACGGAAGAGGAGATTCTCCCTTGGCTCGAGGAAAAGGGACATCCCGCACTGACGATGGATCCGATTATGTAAGGTGGTAACGGAAGCGAAGCTCACGTGCGCACCGGGAGCATGCCAACCGGACAGGAAGGAGATGAACAATGGCGATGACAGGGATTCAGATTTTTAAACTCCTGCCCAAGACCAACTGCAAGGACTGTGGGTTGCCCACGTGTCTTGCTTTTGCCATGGCCTTGGCGTCAGGCAAGGCGGAGCTGGACGCGTGCCCACACGTCTCGGAAGAGGCCAAGGCACAGCTTGCAGAATCATCGGCCCCGCCCATCCGGGCCGTCACGATCGGGACCGGTGACAACGCCCTGAAGGTGGGTGGAGAACTCGTGCTGTACCGGCACGAAAAGACCTTTTTCAACCCGACGGGGCTCGGCGTCCTCGTTTCGGACACCATGAGCGATGACGAGGTAAGCCAGAAGGTGGAAAGGGCGAACAAGCTGGAGTACGAGCGGGTCGGCCTGATGCTGAGGCCGGACCTGGTGGCCTGCAAGTGCGAATCGGGCGATCCTGCGAAATTCGAGGCCTTCGTCAACAAGGTCATGGGAATGACCTCTCAAAACCTCGTCATCATGTCGGACAACATGGACGCGTTGAAGGCAGGAGCGACGGCCGCCAAGGATCGCAAGCCCCTGATCTACGCAGCCACCAAGGACAATGCGGACGCGGCGGCCGAGCTGGCCAAGGAGATCGCATGCCCACTGGCCGTCAAGGGGGCCAGCCTGGACGAAGTGGCCGAGCTTACGGAAAAGCTCACCAAGGCAGGGTTGAAGGACCTGGTCATCGACTCCGGAGCCAGGGACATAAAGGCCCTTCTCCAGGATCAAGTGGCCATCCGGCGACTGGCCCTGGAGAAGAAGTTTGTCGCCCTCGGGTTCCCGACCATCACGTTACCCTGCGAGATGACGGACGACCCGATGAAGGAGGCCATGTACGCAGCCCTGATGACCAACAAGTATGGCGCGATCGCGCTCCTGAGCGATCTCAAGGGAGAGCATCTGTTCCCCTTGCTCGTCAACCGGCTCAACATCTACACCGACCCACAGCGTCCGATGGCCACCAAGGAAGGCATCTACGAGATCGGAAACCCGGACGAGAACTCCCCGGTTCTGATCACCACGAACTTCTCCCTGACCTACTTCATCGTCATGGGAGAGGTCGAGTCGAGCCGCATTCCTTCGTATCTGCTCATCGTGGACACCGAGGGGCTATCCGTGATGACTGCCTGGGCGGCCGGAAAGTTCGTTGCCGACGCCATCGCGATCTTCGTCAAGAAGTGCGGCATCGGAGACAAGGTCAAGGAACACAAGATGATCATCCCCGGCCTGACTGCCGGAATGAGCGGAGAATTGGAGGAGGAACTGCCCGACTGGAAGATCGTGATCGGGCCTCGCGAGGCTGCTCACATCCCGGCGTTCCTGAAGGATCAGTAGGTCGCTACGGAATCTATGGACTTTTGGGGGAATATGAAATGGCGCAGTATATCTACTTGACCGGCGAGAACCTGAACGTGATTTCAAAGACGCTCGGGCCCGCCATGAAGAACCGCGATCCGGGCCCGATCCGTGAGATGGCTGAGAAGGAGACCGAGGCCGGGGTCGATTTCATCGACTTGAACATCGGACCGGCCCGGAAAGGTGGGGCCGAGACCATGGAATGGATCGTCAAGACCGTTCAGGAGGTCACCGACCTGCCCCTGTTCCTCGACACGAGCAACGTGGAGGCGCTCGAGGCCGGCCTGAAGGCGTATCAGCCGAAGAATGGAAAGGCGATCATCAACTCGATCATGGCCAGACCGGAGCGGATGGAGGCCCTGATACCGCTGGCCGGCAAGTACGATGCGGGCATGGTGGCCCTTCTCTGGGGGCCGGCGGGAATGCCGAGAGACACGGACGAGCGCGCCATGTTCCTGGCGGATCTCTACATGGCGGCCACAGAAGCGGGTGTTGCACCCGAGGACATGTTCGTGGATCCGATCGTCACCCCGGTCAATGTGCAGCAGGACCAGCTTCCGCACTGCCTGGGACTGTACCAGGCCCAGGAAGATCTCGCTCCGGGCTGCCGCTCCACCAACGGGCTCTCGAATGTCTCCAACGGTTCGCCGGAACACCTTCGGCCGATCCTGAACCAGACCTTCCTGATGTTGCTGATAAACTGTGGTGTGCAGGGCGCGATCGTCGACGCCTTCGACAAGCCGTTGCAGGACATCGCACGAGGGAAGATGCCCGAACTCGTGGATCTGGTCGGAAAGGTCATGAACGGGGAGGAAGTCGACGTCGCCAAGCTCTCGAAAGAGGAAGCGGACTACGTCAAGACCGCCAAGGTCCTGTTGGGGAAGAGTCTGTATTCGGACTCCTGGCTGGATTTGTAGTCGGAAATCAGAGCACGTCGTGCATCCAGGGGGGCCGGATTTTTCCCGCCCCCCTTTCTTTTTTGAGGGTTCTCGTTCATGCCTACCACGGAAGACTTCGAGATCGCCCTGGCGATTGCCTGCGAGGACTTCGGTCAGAGAGACCCGAGCCTCCAGGCGGGGAAGGCAGGGGTGGCCTGGAAAGCGGCAAGCGGCGGAGAAGGGGGCCGTGCAGAGGTTCCGTTCCTGGCGACCTCCTATCTGATCCAAGGCCCGGCCGGGGAGGTCTCGTACAAGGAGGATCAGGGCAAGGAGCCCGCCCTCTGGGAGAAAATTCTGGTCCTGCACTATTTCGGCACCGCGGACGGGACCGCCATGGCCAAGGACCACATCAGCTTCAAAGAAGTCCGGGAAGCGATGCTCTATTTGCCCAACTTCGAGAAGCGTGCGGTTGCTCCCTTGCTGGGCCGCTTCGGCGCGAATCCGGAGCAGATCCTGGAACCGGCCCAAGAGCTGGGCGGGCGGAAGGAAGACATGGGGGACTTCGCCGTCACGATTCCCGTCTTCCCGCGGGTGCCCGTCACCCTGGTCTTCTGGAAGCAGGACGAGGAGTTCGAGGCAAGACTCACGATTCTTTTCGATCGTACGGTTATCCGCTATCTGCCGACCGAGGATATTGTCCTGTCTACCCAGATGATGGCGTATCGCTTGATAGGCATGGCGGGACGATCGTAGTGCATCATTTCTTGGAGTTGGAGAACAGCCTGAAGCTCAGGAGGACCCAGGCAGCGGCGAGAACGAACCCCAGGAGCAGAAGCGGCCGGTTGCCGGCCACGCTCCCCCCCATCGTCCCCCTGCTGCCTGTCCCGGCGTGCGGTTCCGAGTCCTCCGGGAGAGGAACCACAGAGGCCATGGCCTCACCCACCCC
>JAUWSZ010000642.1 GCA_030609865.1 bacterium
CGTGCCCGTGCCTAGGCCGAAGGCCGGTGCCCGTGCCCGTGCCCGAAAATGGCTCTTAGCTGTCAGCCGTGAGCTATTAGCCCACCCCCCACCGCCTGGCGTTCAACGTTACGACGGGGAGCGGCTGGGAGCTAACAGCTAACGGCTAACAGCTAACAGCCAAGATCGACGAGGACGAGCGAATGGGGACAAAGAGCATTCCTGCATTGCACAACCGAGGCCGTCTTGACACCGCTTCCTGATTGGCAAATCCAGGGAAATTGTGGTACTTCTATCGTCACCTTCAAGATCAAAGGAAACAGGCGAAAGGAAAGAGGTCAAAGGGTCAAGGGGAAAGGGATGGTTCAAGTATTGAAAAGGGCTATCGAAAACGGCGTACGCCCCGTCCATCCGCTGGAAGCCCCTTTGACCTTTGACCTTTCTCCTTTCGCCTTGGGGGAGAAGAGGGTGTGAAGCAAGAGAGGCGGGTTCGACTGCTGATCTCCGGCCGCGTCCAGGGCGTGTGCTTTCGTGCGTACACCCGTGACGAAGCTCGCCGGCTGGGGCTGAAGGGGTGGGTTCGAAATCTACCGGAGGGACGCGTGGAGGCGCTGGCCCAAGGGGATCCTGCCAAGCTCAGGACGTTCGAGGCCTGGTGTCAACAGGGCCCCCCGCACGCGAGGGTCCGGGAAGTCGAGGTGATCGAAGAGGCAGCGGACGCGATGGGACTGCTTCCCTTCGAAATCACCTATTGAGACGGAAGCTGGGCCTCCCCGTGAAGGAACCAGACCGGAAGCCGCCTTTCAGAGAACTCGACCATGAACCAAGAGGGGATGGGTCGCCCAGGTGGGCATGGATCTCTAGGAGAGCCGGTTGCGTGACCAATTACGAGCGCCAGCGCCAGCGTATGGTGGAACGCCAGATTCGAAAAAGAGGGGTTCGGAACCCCCGGGTCCTGGCTACCATGGAAAAGATTCCAAGGCACCGGTTCGTTCCGGAGAATTCGTACGACCATGCCTACGAGGACAGCCCGCTTTCCATCGGCAAGGGGCAGACCATATCCCAGCCCTACATGGTTGCCTTGATGACCGAGTGCGCTGCGCCGGAACCTGACGATCGTGTTCTGGAAGTGGGAACCGGTTCGGGCTATCAGACCGCGATTCTTGCGGAACTCGTCCGCGAGGTGTACTCCATTGAAAGGATTCCCGAGTTGGCGGAGAGGGCGGAGGGGTTGCTCTCCCGCTTGGGGTATGAGAATGTTTCGATCCGGGTAGGCGATGGGTCGGAAGGATGGAGCGAGAAAGCCCCGTTTGACGCGATTATCGTGACAGCCGGCGCGCCGGAGATCCCTGATCGCCTGGTGGAACAGCTGGAAGTGGGGGGCAGATTGGTCATCCCGATCGGGACCGCCCACCACCAGACTCTTTGCACTGTCAAGAAGGAGCGGAACGGAATCCGGAAGGAGCAAGGAACCGGCTGCGTCTTCGTCCCCCTGATCGGGGCGTTCGGATGGGAAGAGAAGCCGTCGGAGAGGCATTCCTAATGCGGCTTGCGCCGCAAGGCGAAAGTTGAAAGGGTCAAGGCGAAAGGGCTAAAGGGATCAGGGGTCGGGGGTCAGGCCCCGCCTCCAGCCTGCCAATATGACCTTCCCTCAACATCTGCGCAAGAAACCTGGATGTTCCAATGAAAGATTCTATGAGGAAAAGGGGGCCCCTGATGCGTCATCTGAGACTTGTGTGCCTCGTTATAGTGGTTGCTCTTTTCGTGGGAGGCTGTGGATCCTCGGATTCGGATCTTCTCGCCGTGGACGTGAAGGGCGTGGTCGTGGATCCTGAGACCCGATCTCCCATTCTCTTCCTCGTGGATCCCGAGTCGAAAAAGGGCCTTCCTGTCTGGATCGGACTGAGCGAGGCACGGGCAATCTCCCTGGGGCTGAAGGACGTTACGCCTCCTCGTCCGTTGACCCACGACCTGATGAAGAGCATGTTGGATTTGTTGCATGCCAGGGTGGAACGGGTGGTCATCTCTGATCTGAAAGAGAATACCTACTATGCGACCCTGAAGCTGCGGGCAGGTCGGAAAACGTGGGAGATGGACAGCAGGCCGAGTGATGCTGTTGCGATCGCTCTCAAGTTTGGTGCACCCCTCTTTCTGTCTCGTGCGCTCGTTCAGAAGGGAGTACTCGTCGACCTCAAGTCCTCCTCAACCAAGTTGCCGGCGGAACGAATGTACGGGTTTGTGACCGAGGACCTGTCTCCCGAGGTGGCCCGTTACTTCGGGTTCAAGAAGAAGACGGGGGTCATCGTGACGGAGATTACCAGGGACGGCCCGGCGGAGAGGTCCGGGTTGCGGAAAGGGGATATCCTCGTACGCCTGGACCGAAGGTCCGTGGAAGGGATGGACGACGTCCGGAGCGCTCTGGGGAAAAAGAATGCGTCCGATGCGATGCGCGTCGATGTCTACCGGAAAGGGAAAGTCCTGTCGTTGAAGATCAGACCCTAACCCCATCCAAACATCCAAGCAGGAGGAGATCGAATATGGACAGCATTGAATCCATCACGGCAAGAGAAATTCTGGATTCGCGTGGGAACCCCACCGTGGAGGTCGATGTCGTTCTGGAGTGCGGTGCGAAGGGCAGGGCAGCGGTTCCGTCGGGGGCCTCCACGGGAGAACACGAAGCCGTCGAGTTGCGAGACGGGGATATGAAACGCTACCTGGGCAAAGGGGTTGAAAAGGCGGTTTCGAACGTGAACGAGAAAATTGCCCCCGCTCTTCTGGGCACACGAGGTTCCGACCAGGTCTGGATCGACCAGAGGATGATCGCCTTGGATGGGAGCGAGAACAAGGACAACCTCGGGGCGAACGCTA
>JAUWSZ010000653.1 GCA_030609865.1 bacterium
CCCCGATCTCCTCAGAAGAACACCCCGTGAGCGAGGCTGTCGAGAAATGGTCATATGCAAGTCGCACGAAGCATGCCCCCGCAAAGGCGGGGGTCCATGTAACGATGAGGCGTACACCGTACGCCGCAGTGACGAAGGATGAGTGCAACGCCGCAGATGGCCGTTTCTCGACAGCCTCGACAGGGAGAAACCCGTGAACGATACGGGAGGGGGGCCTGACCGACCGCTGCGCATCCTTCTGGTTGGCGAGCGGAAGTCCGGAAAGACGACCTGTTGCATGACCACTGCCCGGATGCTGCTCGAGAAAGGGTTGCGCCCGGGTGGCGTGGTCTGTCCCAAATTGCTCGACCACGCGGGCGAGGTCATCGGCATCGAGGTCCTGAACCTTCTGGACGATCCGCCCTCCCGGGAGATTCTGGCCCGAACGGACCGCGCAATGGCAGGGCCCAGCACAGGGGCGTATCACTTCTCGGAGAAAGGCCTGCGGTTCGGGCGGGAGGCCCTGGAAGCCGGGGCCAGGCTCGGGGACATCGTCTTTGCGGACGAACTCGGGCCTTTGGAGATGCGGGGCGAAGGGTTCTCGAATCTGATCGCTCTTGCCCGAACCCCCTCCACACCCCCTATGGTCATCGTCGTCAGGACAGATCTGCTCTCCGATGTATGCAAGGAGCTGGACCCGATCCCGGCCACCGTCCTCCAGTTCGAGTCCTCCCACCCCGAGGAGACACCTGCCCGCCTCCTCGAACTCCTCCACGCCATTTGACCAGACCGTTATACTCGTGTATATATTACGGTCCATGAGGATGGGCGGAACGAAAAACGGGACGCAGAGGGTCCCGGACGATCCCGGAAACGACCCGGAGCTTGCCGGCGCCGGTCTGAATGCACTGGGCGAGGGGCTTCAGATCCGGGTAAAGGCCTGGATCACAGCAGGGGACGAGACCTTCCTGGCCTACGGCAGGATCGTGCTACTGGAGAAGATCAGGGCGTGCGGCTCGATCTCCGCGGCGGCCCGCTCGATCGGGATGAGTTACCGAAGGGCCTGGTGGCACATCGAGACGATGAACCGGTTGGCGAAAAGGCCCCTGGTCGAGACGGCGGTGGGAGGCAAGGGCGGCGGGGGTGCGCGGCTCACGGCCGAAGGGGAGGAAGCGGTGAGGCTCTACCGGGCGCTCGACGGAAGGGCAAAGGCCTTCGAGGGGCACGTCAAGGTAGAACTCGGCGGCTGACGAACAAGGATAAATTTTTTTTGGCCCCGTTATACCCGAACGGACATAGCCTTATTAGAGTCTTTCATCGGAACATCCACGCTTTTGCGTAGATGTTCGGAGAACCTCCATATCGGCGAATTGAACAACGTTAGAGGTGAAAGGTCAAAGGTCAAACGTGAGAGCTGAAAGGAGGCGGGGCCTGACCCCTTCAGCCCTTTTACCTTGACCCTTTCGACTTTGACCTTGCGGCGCAAGCCGCATTAGGCAGGGGTTGTGGATATGACCGAAAAAGCCTTTGTTCTTGACTCTTTCAAACTTAGATATCCCGATGGGAGCACGATCGGGCCGTGGACCTTCTCCCTTGAAAAGGGGCAGGCAGGGACGCTCCGAGGTCCATCGGGCTCGGGCAAGACCAGCCTGCTGCACAGCCTGGCCGGGCTCGATGCGGACGGCTTCGGGCCCGTCACCACCTCCGGACACCGCCATGTGACCGCCCAGGTGGACCTTCTCTTCGAGAAGCCCTTCCTGCAAATCCTCGGGCCTTCGGTCAAGGACGAGTTGAGCGCGGCCGAGGCAAGCTCATGGCTCCCTCCGGAAGTGAGGAAACGCGAAAGGGAATGGCTCCTAGAGGCCTTTTCCCTCGATTCCCTCTGGGACAGGCCCGTGCGGGAGCTGTCCGAAGGGGAAAGGCAGAAGCTCGCCCTCACCTGCCTCTTCCTCCGGTCCCCTGCCCTGCTCCTCCTCGACCAGCCCGCCTCCTCCCTGGATCGAAGGGGGCAGGAAGCCCTCAAGGGGGCTATCGAGAGGACCACGGCCAGGGGCGCGGCCGTCCTCGTCTCGGATCCTGACTGGAAGAGGTTCATGCCCCCGGACGTAAAGAGGCTCTCTCTTTTTCCCAAGGCCTCCAGCCTGCCCAAGGGGGTGTCGGAAGACCACCTCTTTGACGGCGGCCCGGGCGACCGGGAGGCCGGCCGCGGAGAGACCCTCCTCGCATTCGAAGGCCTGGAGATAAGAAGAGGGGGCCGTACCGTGGTTCGAGACATCTCGGGCCAGGTGTGCCGGGGAGAAATCATCGCCCTGGTCGGGGACAACGGAAGCGGCAAGTCCAGCCTCCTGCTCACGATCGCGGGGCTGCTGAAGCCCGGCAGCGGACAACTGACCCGGCCCTATCGACGGGAGCGCCGTCTTCGGCGCGCGCGCCCCGCCCTGATGCTTCAGGAATCCCTGTGGCACCTGAGCGGCACGTCGGTGAAGGGCGAACTCGCATGGGCCGGGAAACGCCCCTCCCGCCGGGGAGGTGTGCTTCCCGAGTCGCTCGTCTCCCTGCTCGGCCTGGAGGCCTCGCTCGAACGGCCGGGGCTTCTGCTCAGCCGGGGCGAAATGCAGCGGGTCGCCCTTGCCATGGCCATGCTTCGGAATGCACCCCTCGTATGCCTGGATGAGCCTCTCCGATTCCTCTGGGACCAGGAGAGGAAGACAATCGGCAGGGTTTTCCAGGCGGCGAAAAACCGGGGGCTCTCCCTGTTGATTGCGAGCCCTGTGGAAGAACTGTTGCCCTGGGCCGACCAGGTCTGGCGGCTGAC
>JAUWSZ010000630.1 GCA_030609865.1 bacterium
CTGGTGGAAGAAAACGAATAGGCCTGAAAATCAGGTATCAGGGGTCGGGGATCAGGGATCAGGCCCCGCCTGCCCACCGCACAGAGGTGAGTACAACTGCGGATATTGCGAGGAGCGAAGCGACGAAGCAATCTCCCGGGTTACCGCAGCCTTTTGAGCCGGGGGCCTGCCACGCTTCGCTCGCAGTCTTCGACTTCGGCTCGCAATATCCTTGATTGTGTAACGCGCTCGCAGTTGCCGTCATTCCTTCGCACGCGGGAATCCCCTGGCACCAGTCACCCAGGGACTCCTGCTCCCCGCCTTCGCAGGGACAAGCTTTGCGAGTGACGACGATTAGGTACTCATCGGCAGCCTCAGCGAAGGAGAGGGGGAAGAGCCATGGAAACCATTCGGGTAAAGGAAGCGCTCCAGAGGCCTTCCGGGTCTGACCCGGTTCGCGTTCAGGGATGGGTGCGCACGAAGCGGGACTCAAAAGGGGGCTTCAGCTTCATCGAGATCAATGACGGTTCCTGTCTGAAGGGCCTGCAGATCGTTGCGGAGGGAAGCCTGGAAAACTACGCGGCCGAGGTGCTCCCGATCGGGACAGGATGCAGCATCTCGGCGGAGGGCCCGATCGTCGAATCCCAGGGTCGAGGTCAGGCGGTGGAGATTCATGCCGAGAGCATCCAGGTACTGGGCCTCACGGATCCGGAGGCCTATCCTCTTCAGAAGAAGCGGCATGCCTTTGAGTTTCTCCGTCAGATTGCGCACCTTCGGGCAAGGACGAATACTTTCGGGGCTGTGTGTCGCGTCCGGAATCTGTTGAGCCGTTCCGTGCACGACTTCTTCCAGGAACGGAGCTTCTATTTCGTACATACGCCACTCATTACCCCCATGGACTGCGAAGGGGCAGGGGAGCTGTTTCGGGTGACCACGCTCGACCTGGTCGGCATTGCAGGCAAGGGGCGCGGCGGCGTGGATTTCGGAGAAGACTTCTTCGGGTGTCCGACCTATCTGACCGTGAGCGGACAGCTCGAGGCCGAGGCCCTGGCCTGTGCGCTCGGACGAGTCTACACGTTCGGGCCAACGTTTCGGGCTGAGAACTCGAACACGGCCCGGCACCTTTCCGAATTCTGGATGGTGGAGCCGGAGATCGCCTTCTGCGATCTGGACCAGGACATGGATTTGGCGGAGGCCTTCCTGAAGTGCCTGATCGATGCGTTGCTCTCGAAGGGCCAGGAGGACATGGAGTTCTTCGATGAGCGAATTCAGTCCGGTATCATCGAGACGCTGAAGCAGATCCTCGAGAGCGAATTCCGCCGGATCCCCTATGACGAGGCGATCCGCCTCCTGGAGGCCTCATCCAAGGCCTTCGAGTATCCGACGACCTGGGGCTACGATCTGCAGACCGAACACGAACGATACCTCACGGAGGAGGTGTTTCAAGGCCCGGTCATCGTCTACGACTACCCCAGCCAGATCAAGCCCTTCTACATGTACGTGAACGATGACGGCAGGACCGTCCGGGCCATGGATGTGCTCGTGCCCCGAACGGGCGAGCTTATCGGCGGCAGCCAGAGAGAGGATCGTTTTGATGTCCTCAAAGGGCGGATGGAGGAGAAGGGGGTCGACCCGGAGGCTTACGGTTGGTATCTCGACCTGCGACGCTTCGGATCGGTTCCTCACGCCGGCTTCGGGCTCGGTTTCGAGCGGCTCGTCCAGTTCGTGACAGGCATGGCCAACATCCGGGACGTGATCCCTTTCCCGAGGACCCCCAAAAGCGCCTTGTTTTAGGTGCGATCTCCCCTTTTTCGTCCTCGTCCTCGATCGAGGTCAGTGGCTGCCCTGATTGGATAGCCTTGCAGTTAGGTATTAGCTATTAGCTATTAGCCCTCCCAACCGCCCTGTCGGGTATGCTTCCGTGGGGGGAGTGGTTGGGAGCTAACAGCTAACAGCTAATAGCCAAGATCGAGGACGAGGACGATTGATTCGTGCCCGTACCCGTGTCCGATTCGGTTCGCCATACCCGATTATGCTGTTCGGTTGGACGACGAGGACGACGAGGAGGACGATTGATGCGTGCCCCTGTACACAACCGGATAGGCCAAAATTCCGAGGAGCCCGCCCGAGGCGTCGACGAGCCAGTCCAACCAGTCCGGGTCCCTTCCCGGAAAGATCGTCATGGCCGTGCGCGGCTTACCGAACGCCACAGATTCATTTCGTGGCAAGTCCTAGGCCCGGCAAAACCATGGCCAGCATCCCAATAAGATACGTGATGATGGCGCAGGCTACGACCGCCGAAAAGCCGAAGAACACGGCGATCAAGGCGGAGGCAGTCGTTGCAATCACCGATGCACTTCCGTTTATGGCCCATGCCC
The DNA here is from genome assembly GCA_030609865.1 of bacterium. The sequence continues at coordinate 2,358 of JAUWSZ010000630.1, forward strand.
AGGGAACGAACTCCAGGGCTTGGCCCTCGATGACCCGGAGGCCGGTCGGGAATGGCATCCCCATGAAGAACGCCAACGGAGCAACCAGCGAGACGGCAATCAGCATTCGGGTTCGCAAGGGCAGGGTAAGACAACGCAGAAAGATAGGATCGAGTATGTACAGATACAATATGGCAATCGCCGCAATAGAGAGGATACTTGCCAGGATCACATTCCGGTAGCTCAAGCGAGCCCTGCCACTGGCCAGACTACCGAGGCCCGAAAAAACCAACAAGGAAAACAGAACGACGGATATCGAATACGTGGGGTGCCCCAAGAACAGAGCGAACTTCTGCATAAACCCGATCTCGATCAGCATGAAGCCAAACCCTAGGCAGGAAAAATACAAGATGCAGGGCTTGCTGCCTTTCGTCTGCAGGCCTTTCCTACGAAACAGGTAAAGGGGCAGCAAAACAAGTACGAGCGTCAGCAGGCAGATCCAGGAGAGCTGTAAACCCTGCAGTATCAAGCCGAACGGGGATGTTGCCCCGGGACGAGACTTGCTGCGGTAAAGATTATCCC
>JAUWSZ010000449.1 GCA_030609865.1 bacterium
AGCCTGGGCGAGTGTCATTTATCGGAAAGAGGCGATGATACTGCTCGTCGCCTGCCTTCCTGCGTTGATTCGCTTAATCGGCCTTCCCTACCCGGATCCCCTCTATTTCTTTCTGTTCTATCTGCTGGGTTTTGTCCTCATGTCCAACGACGAGTTCATGGAGGCGATCTCAACGCATCAGAAGACTGCACTCGGATTGGCGATGATGACGAGTGCAGTTTGCATGTACAAAAGAATGACGGAAGCCGTCCCCGACACATTTCCCATATACGAGGGATTGGGCATCGAAGCGATGATCGGCGCGTCGGCCTGGTTCTGGATGGTAGCCTTCCTGGGTTACAGCAAGAAATATATGAACTTCTCTTCTGCCCTCACCGGATATCTCAACAAGGCAGCGTATCCCGTATACCTTGCGCATATGACCGTCATCGTACCTCTCGGGTTCTACATCACGAGGTGGGACACGAGCATGGGCTTGAAGTATTCGGTCATCAATCTCATTACGCTGGCAGGCACAATAGCTGCGTATGAAGTGATCATCAAGCGCTACAGGGTGGCGAGTTTTCTGTTCGGCCTTCGATTCTCGAAAAGCCCGACCAGGAAAGAGGGGTCAAACCTTGATTATTGACTATATTTGACTTTGATCCATCCATCGTATATGTGTCTTTCATGGCACGGCCTCTGAGAATAGAATACGAAGGCGCATACTACCACACCCTTTCGCGTGGAAACAGACAGCAAGCGATTTTCCTTTCAGACCACGACCGCCACACCTTCCTCAAGACGCTTGGGCGAATGTCCGAGCGCTTCGAAGTGGACATTATCGCTTTTGTGCTGATGGACAACCACTATCATCTGCTGCTTCGAACCAACCGCCCGAACCTTTCAAGATCCATGCAGTGGCTGGGCACCACCTACACCACAATTTTCAATCTGCGTCATTCACAGAAAGGCCATCTGTTCCAGGGACGTTTCAAAAGCATCCTGGTAGAAAATGAACCGTATCTGATGCAGCTGTCATGTTACATCCATCGAAACCCGCTTCGTGCTGGGATCGTCCAACGCCTGATCGATTACCCCTGGAGCAGCTATCCAGCCTATGCTTACAACCGGCGTCATCCAGCCTGGTTAAAAACCGACCTGATCCTATCGCAGTTCGGTCCGGATAACACCGGGCGCAAAGCATACAGGGAGAAAGTGCAGCGGTATGCCGACGAGGAAAAGAATATCTGGGAAGACATAAGACACGGAGTGATTTATGGTTCTAGGGCGTTTGTTGATCGCATAAAAAAGGATTATTTGAGCGGAGAACGTGAGGCAGACATTCCAATTCAGAAAAGAATTGTCGATGATATGGGCCCAGACCTCAGCGAGGTCATCAAAACTGCGTCGGCAATTTTGAAGATTGATATTCAGGGATTGAGAAGCTCCCGGCGCATTTCGAAATCGGATATGATCAACCGCGACATGCTGGTCTATCACATGTGGCAGAGCGGCCGTTTCAGCAATTCTGAGATCGGCACTCAGGTGGGTCTTACCATCTCTTCTGTCAGTAGGCGGGTTGGTATTTTTCAAACCCTGCTGAATCGGGACAAGAAAGTCCAAGCAAAACTTGAGAAATTTAGATCAATAATCAAGGTTTGACCCCTTTTGCCAGCTTCCTTTCCTCCCCTCGTGGGCACAATCTGCGCGGGCGGGTCCATAAGGTTTTTGACGAGTTGGAAAGAAAGAACGTCAGGAGGCAACCGTCCCGTCGGATGCCTCCTGCGCGTTTTCGGGACGACCGGCCCCGAGTAGATGTTTGGCGTCTTCCACGATCATGTACAGGCAGGGAACGAGCAGCAGGGCGATGAAGGTCACAAAGAGGACCCCGAAGCCGAGCGAGATGGCCATGGGGATCAGGAACTGGGCCTGCACGCTCGTCTCGAAGATCATCGGTCCGAGTCCGCAGAAGGTGGTAAGGGACGTCAGCAGGATCGGCCGGAACCTTCGTGCGCCGGCAGCGGTAACGCTGTCGAATGGAGAATTGCCTTTCGCCAGGTTTTCGTTCGTGGCATGCAAGAGGACGAGGGAGTCGTTCACCACGACGCCGGACAACGCCACCATGCCCATCAGGCTCATCAGGCTCAGGTCGTAGCCCATGATGAGGTGCCCGAGGGTGGCGCCCACCAGGCCGAAGGGGATGGCGGCCATCACGACGATCGGCTGGACATAGCTCCCGAACGCCACGGCGAGCATGGCGTAGATGACGATCAAGGCCAGGGTGGGACCCGTGCGCAGGCTTTCCAGGCTCTCCCGTTGCCACCGCTGCTGGCCCTCCAGGGAGTAGGCCAGGCCGGTGTGGCGTGCCATCAGCCCCGGCAGGAAATCCCGTTCCAGATTCTCCAGGACCTTCGAGGCATTCGCTACCCCGGGGATCACATCCGCGGTTACGTTCAGCACGCGCCGGGCATCGGCGCGGTTGATCTCGGTGTACGCTCTCCCGCGTGTTACGGTGGCCGCCTCCCGCAGCGGGATCTCGCCTCCCCCCGGCGTAAGGATCAGCAGCTCCTCCACGTTGTACTCGCTCCTGCGTTCCGCTTCCGGGAGCCGGACCATGACCCTGACCTCTTCCCGTCCCCGTTGCTGGCGCAGGGCCTCGGCCCCGTAGAAGGCGCTCCTTACCTGGCGGCCGAGCATGGATGCAGTGATCCCCAGGCTGCGAGCCTCCGGCTTGATCTTGAAGTCGAGCTGAGGCTTGCCGAGCGAGAACCCGTTATCGATGTCCCGGACGCCCTGATACGATCGCAGGGCGTCTGCCAGTTCGGTGGCCGCCTGTTGGAGAACGCTAACGTTCGTGTGGCTCAACTCCACGTCTATCGACGGCCCGGAGCCGATCATCAGGCTGTACGTGTAGGTCAGTGACTCCGGCCCGGGGATTTCGCCCACCTCCTCGCGCCACTCCCGGACGAAGTCTGCGGCAGAGACCGCGCGTTGATCGCTGGCCACCAGGTAGACCTGTACGTTAGCCAGGTGTCCGCCCCCGCCGAGGCCCTGACTCGACGAGCCGCGGGTGGGACGGGCGCTTCCGATGTGGGTGAAAATGCCGCGCGTGATCTTCTCCCCGCCGTGCCTCGCCAGGACCGTTCCGGCCGCTTCCACGATGCATGCCCGCACCTCCCTTGTCTCCTCCACCGGCGTACCGTACGGCATGGTAACACTCGCATAGACCCGGTCCGAGTCGATTTTCGGAAAGAAGGTGAAGGCGATGTGGCCTGCCTGGTCGAACCCGATCGTGATGACGAGGATTGCCAAACCGACCGATACCGTCAGGTAGCGGTTCCGCAGACAGGAACCGAGCGCCGGCCTGTAGAACCGGACGACCGCCTGTTCAAACCTCCGGCTGAACCGGCTCTGCACCCGGTTGACAGCGGCCCAGAACCCATGGGCCTTCGGAGGCCGTTGGTGCCCCAGGTGCGCCGGGAGAACGAAAAGGGATTCGATGAGGGAGATCAGGAACACGCAGACCACGACGGCCGGGATGCAGCGAAAGATTTTCCCCATGATGCCGGGAATGAAGAAGACGGGAATGAAGGCGACCATGTTCGTCAGGACCGAGAAGGTCACCGGCCAGGCAATCCATTGGGCTCCCCGGATCGCGGCCGGGAGGTGGGGCATGCCTCGCTGGCGGTTCTCGTAGACGTTCTCGCCCACCACGATCGCGTCGTCGACCACGATTCCGATGGTCACGATGAAGCCGAAGAGGGACACCATGTTGATCGACACGCCGAAGAACGGCAGGAGCAGCAGCGCCCCCAGGATGGAGATCGGTATCCCCATGGTCACCC
>JAUWSZ010000515.1 GCA_030609865.1 bacterium
ATTTTCCGTAAGGCACTTGGAAACGGGGAAAACAAGGGATGAGCGAGTCGCCACAGAGCGAAACACAAGAGGATGGGGCGGGCCAGCCGGAGGGTGCGACCTCGTGGGAGCCCCGCATCGTGGCCTTTATCTGCAACTGGTGTACCTACACGGGGGCTGACCTTGCAGGGACGAGCCGGATGAAGTACCCCCCCTTCGTACGGGTCATCAAGATCCCCTGCACCGGACGGTTCGATCCCCTCTTCATGATCAAGGCCTTTGAGCGGGGCGCGGACGGTGTGTTGGTCTCCGGGTGCCATCCCGGGGATTGCCACTACACGGCGGGCAACTACAACGCGCGCAGGAAGTACACCGTCTTCAAGGCCCTCCTGGAGACCTTGGGGATGGATATGGATCGGGTCTGGTTCAGCTGGATCTCCGCCTCGGAAGGCGGGAAATGGGTCGATACCATCAAGAAATTCACCGAGGTCATTCGAGAGAAGGGGCCTTTTCGGGAATACAGGGAGATGATCGATGCCGGATAGGACGGATAAGATCCGGGAAGTCGCCCGGAAGTGGCTTGCCGACGGCACGGTCGAGGCGGTCGTCGGTTGGGAGCAGGGCACTTACAGAGACAAGTGTTCGCCCGTGCTCGTACGCAAGCCCGAAGATGCGGATCGCCTCCTGTTCAACGACCGGTGCACGAACAACCTGATGACCTATTTGAAGCGAGATCCGGTCAGCGGCATGGAGAAGGTGGGCATCGTGGCCAAGGGGTGCGACATCAAGTCCCTGATCGGCCTGCTCCAGGAATCCCAGGTGGAGCGGGAAAAGGTTATGGTGCTTGCCGTGACGTGTGAGGGGGTCAAGAAGGACGACGGAACCGTTCCGATCAAGTGCCAGGCCTGTGATGTCAACACGCCCACCTTCTACGATGAGATCGTGGGAGAGAAGGTGGCCTCGAACCCGGATCCGGAGGCGCGGTTCAAGGATCTCGAGAAGCTGGATGCCATGACCCCGGCGGAACGAAACTGCTTCTGGCGGGAGGAACTCGACAAGTGCATTCGCTGCTATGCCTGTCGCCAGGCCTGTCCCCTTTGCATATGCAGTCGATGCATTGCCGAGAAGAACCAGCCCCAGTGGGTGGAAACGAGCCCACATCCGAGGGGAAATTTCTCCTGGACCCTGGTTCGGGCATACCACCTGGCGGGCCGCTGTGTAGAGTGCGAGGCCTGCGAGACCGCCTGTCCGGTGAACATCCCCTTGATGCTGCTCAACCGGGCCATGGCCCGCACGGTCAAGGGCGCCTTTGATTACGAGGCCGGAAAGGATCCGGAGGCCCAGCCTCCGCTGAGGACCTTCAATTTGGACGACGACAACTCATTCATTCTGTGTAGGGAAGTTTGCGATGCCCCATATGAAGTTGGATCGAACGGACTTGCCGTCGCTGGCACAGGCACTGGCCGGCCAGGGGAGGAGGCTTGTTCTGCCGGTTCGTGAGGGCCAGGAGCTTTTCTACCGGGAAGGGGCCGACCCGGCGCAACTCGATCTGAGTACGATTCCGAAGAACTCGATCAAGGAATTCTTGTTCCCGAAATGCGAAAAGATTCTCGAGTACGAGTACTCCGGGAACGACGTGGTCATCGAGGATGTGGCCCCTGACGCCAAGCCTACGGTAATCTTCTGCGCCCGGCCGTGCGATGCGGCCAGCCTTCCGGTAGTGGAACCGCTCTGGAACTGGGACTACAAGGACAAGTTCTTCAACGAGCGCCACGAACAGACACTGGTCGTCACGTACGCCTGTCGGACAGCGCCGGACGAGGCCTGTTTCTGCGTATCCGTGGGCTTGAGCCCCTCCTCCGACCAGGGCTCGGATGTGATGCTCTATGCGGTTGACGAGTCGACCGTCGCGGTTCGGCTGGTCTCGCCCAAAGGGCGGGAACTGGAAGAGGTCTTTTCCAAGTTCAAGAAGGGCGAGGTGTCCGACGAGGCGTTAGAGGGTTTCGCCAAGGAAGGGGAACAGTCCCTGGCCCATCGGAAGCCACTCGACAAGGTGAAGGATTGGCTGGAGGAGCATTTCGAGGATCCCCTCTGGGAGGAGAAGGCCTTCCGTTGTATCGGATGCGGAACCTGCACCTTCCTGTGCCCTACGTGTCACTGCTTCGACATCCAGGACGAGTCGGTCTTCGACGCGGGCTGCCGGCTCAAGAACTGGGACGGCTGCCAGTTCTCCCTGTTCACCCTTCACACCTCGGGTCACAACCCGCGGGACACGCAGCCCAAGCGATACCGGCAGCGTATTGTTCACAAGTATGCCATCTATCCGGAGAAGTTCGGGAAGATCCTCTGCACCGGGTGTGGCCGGTGCGTGGCCCACTGCCCCGTGAACCTCTCCCTGTACGATGTTGTTGCAACCGCGCAGGAACGGGCAGAAAAAGGAGACTAGGGGTGGACAACATCTACAAGCCCTATCTGGTTCGGATCGAGGAGAAGCGAACCGAAACTTACGACACCACGAGCTTCAAGCTGGCTTTCTTGGACGATGACATGCGGGAGAATTTCACCTACCATGCGGGCAACTTTGGCGAATACTCCGTGTTCGGTGAAGGGGAGTCCACCTTCTGCATCGCAAGCTCTCCCACCAAGAAGGGCTACATCGAATGCTGCTTCCGGGCGGCCGGACGCCTGACCAAGGCCCTGGCGGACAAAGAGGTCGGGGACGTCATCGGGTTTCGAGGCCCTTACGGCAACCGGTTCCCGATGGAGGACTTTTACGGAAAGAATATCGTCTTCGTCGCTGGCGGCATTGCCCTGCCGCCCGTGCGCTCCGTGATCTGGAACGTGCTGGACCTGCGGGACAAGTTTGAAGAGGTCACGATCGTTTACGGTGCCCGCTCCGTGGCCGACCTGGTCTACAAGCACGAGCTGAAGGAGTGGGAAGAGCTGGGCGACGTGAACCTGGTCCAGACCGTGGATCCGGGCGGCGAGACGCCCGACTGGAAGGGCCAGATCGGCTTCGTGCCCAATGTCCTCGGAGAAGCGGCGCCGAATGCGGAGAACAGCATTGCCGTTATCTGCGGCCCGCCCGTGATGATCCGCTTTACCCTTCCCGTGCTCCGAGAGCTCGGCTTCCGGGACGAGGATGTCTGGACGACCCTGGAGAACCGGATGAAGTGCGGACTCGGTAAGTGCGGCCGCTGCAATGTGGGCCAAATCTATGTCTGCAAGGAAGGTCCGGTCTTTACGGCGGCGAAGATAGCCCAGATGCCGAATGACTTTTAGGTATTAGCCGTTAGGTATTAGGTGTTAGCTCCCCGCCCTTGCCCCCAGCAGGACTACCAATCGTCCTCGTCGTCGTCCTCGTCCTCGAACGGAATTCGTGCACGGGAACGCACACGGAAGAGGTCGAGAAGTAGACTCGGTGCGCTGTTTGGCTCGTATTGGCTATTACCTGTCGGCTAGTAGGTTTTAGGTATTAGCCCACCCCTC
>JAUWSZ010000338.1 GCA_030609865.1 bacterium
AAATCCGGATCGTCCGGGTTCAACAAGTGCAGGGTGGCGATGCTCTCGAGCAACCGGTTGAGCAGCGTGTAGATGCCCGTGTCGTCCAGAACCTGCACGTCCATGTTGCGAATCCTGATCAGGTCCGAAACCTCACCCGCGTAGACGACCCTGCCCGTCGCATCCACCGTGGCCACCTCCCCGGCGGGCAGGGAACCGGCATCCTCCAGGCCCACGAGGGTGGGGACGTTGTACTCCCTGGCCAACGTAGCCATGTGACTCGCCGTGCTGCCCACTTCGGTCACCAAGGCCTTCACCTTGTCCATCACCGTGACCAGGCCCGGGCAGGGATTCGAATAAACCAGCACCACCCCTTCCGGCACACCGGGCAAGCCGTCAGGGGAGTCCACCTGGAAGATCGGCCCGCTGCCCGCGCCCGGGCAGACGGTCGTCCCGCCCGAAGCCAGGGCCTTGAACCAGCGCACATCCGGCTCATCGACGCCGGCCTTGGTCGCAATCACCCGCAGGGGTCTTGCCTGCAGGAGAAAGGGCTGGCCTTTCGGGTCGATCGCCCACTCGATGTCGTGAGGCCCCCCGTAATGCTCTTCCACCTTCAACGCAAACTCCACCAGTTGCTTGACCTGGTCTTCGCTGAGCGAGGGAAGCTCCTGCTCCGACTCCGGCACAGGGGCTTCCACGGTACCCCCGTCCCCGGAGACGACCAGCTTGACCGGTTTCCGTGTGACCTGAACCTCCTCGATGCTCAGGTCCGCCCGGGATACCCGAAAAACGTCCGGCATCAGCGTGCCGTCCACCAGGTATTTACCGAGGCCGAGGATCCCGTAGATCACAACGCAGTCGTCTCCGGGACGCACCGGATCCCGGGTGTATATCACTCCACTCGAGGAGGCATCCACCATCGAGACACATCCAACGGCCATGGCCAAGTCGGCTTCGGAAAGGGAGTGGCTGAGATAGTAGTAGATCGCCTGGGAGGTGAATTTGCTCGCAAGAACATCACGGTAGCGGTCGATCAGCTCGTCCGGCCCCACGTTCAGGAACGATTCATACTGTCCCGCAAAGCTGAACAGCGTGTCCTCGCCGATCGCGCTCGATCGCAGAGCGACCCCCACCGAGGGAGCACGCTCCTTCAACTCCGTGTAGCGCCTTCGGATGTCGTCGGCAAGGTCCTCGGGCACCGGGCTCGACGACACCATGGCCCGGATCTCCTCGCTGACACGCAGGAGATCCTCGAGACGCTTGATGTCCACAGAATCGATGCACTCGTTGATCCGTGCCTGCAGGTTATTCGAGTCCACGAAATGCTTGTAGGCCCAGGCGCTGATCGCGAAACCTTCGGGCGCGGGAAGTCCGAGCTGGGACTTCATCTCCCCGAGTTGGGCGTTCTTGCTCCCCACGCTCCATGCTCTTTCGTGGCCGAGTTCGTCAAAGGGAATCGTGAATTCATCCTTTTCCACCGGACGGCTTTCCGGCAGGATCCGAGAGATCTCCGCATCGATCTTCCGGTAGCGTTCTCGCAGGCCCGTGTAGGCTTCGCCGCCCAGAGAAATCATGCCCTCGATGATTTCACGGACGCCCTGTCGAATCTCGGCCAGGCTGAAACGAATGTAGTTGATGTCGAAGAGGTACTCACCCTGCGCCTTCTCTTCCATATCCCCGATGATCTTCAGCACACGGTTGTTGTTGTCGAGGATATCGAGGAAGTCGGTGAACTTGGCTTGGACAGTCGTCAGGGTCGCTTTCGAGCGCCTTGGCGCGCCTTGGAAGATGCTGGAGAGCCACTTCTTCACAGGGCAAGTCTCCTTGGAAAATCCCGGCAGGAGGTAGCATGAAAAGAGTGTAAGTATTCGGATTCTACCGATTTTCTCTTATACACCCTTCCCTGACTTTTTTCAATTGTTCGCCGACGCTGCACCTGCTCGCAGACCATGGCCTGATGCGGCTTGCGCCGCACATGAGCTTCGCCCAACATCTACGCAAAAAATGTGGATGTTTCGACGGAAGACTCTGCCACGGTATCATCGCTCCGGAAGAGGCACCGGACGGGATCTATTCCTCTGAAGCAACCCGTTCCGGCCGCCTCGCAGGAAAGGTGACGACGAAGGAACTGCCCCTTCCGGGCATGCTTTGAAGCTCGATTCGGCCTCCCATGGCCTCCACGATGCTCAGGCTCACGCTCAAGCCGAGCCCGGGTCCCCTGCCGACCTCCTTGGTCGTGTAAAAGGGCAGGAAGATCTTCCCCATCTGTTCCGTTGTCATGCCCTTGCCGGTGTCGGTGATCGTGACCTCGACCACGCTGTCATCATGGCGTGTGCTCAGAGTGATCTTGCCGGACCCATCGATGGAATCCCCTGCGTTGTTGATCAGGCTCAGGAAAACCTGCCTGATTTGATCCGGATCCAGGAGAATCTCGGGCATGGCAGGATCGTAGTTCCTCTCCACCTCGATATTGGACACCTGGAACTCTCTCATTTTCACGCCGTCCAGGATCTCGTCCAGGATCTTGTGGACATCCGTCGCGACAGGTGTTCCTTCTCCTCTGCTCACGAATTTCATCAGGGCCTGCGTGATGTTTCTTGCCCTGTACACGGCGGTGTCGATCTTGTCCAGTTCCTCCTTGACCTCCTCGGGCGAGTAATCCAGCGGGATCTCGGGGTCGAGCATGTCGCGGACGAGGCCGCTCCCCGCGGCGATGATCGCAAGGGGATTGTTGATCTCATGGGCCACGCCCGCGGCCAGTTCCCCGACAGCCACCAGCTTGGAGGCCTGAAACAATTGCGATTGGAGTTCCCTCCGGGATTCCTGAACCCGCTGCGCCTGTCCGAGCAGCCTGTTCGTTGTGACGATCATGGCCGTGATGATCATCACCACCAGGAGACCCGCCACGCCGATGATCATTCTCCGATGGAAATCGAATTGAAACTGGAAAGAGACGACCAATAGGCCGAGGGGCAAGGCATATCCGACCAGCAGCCAGACCTGCAGCTTGCGCCGCAGCCGGCGGAAGTACGACCGCGTTCGTTCGTAATCGGGCCGCGACGGATCCCTGCGTGTTTCTTGCTGAGAACGATTCTCCTTCATCTGGCCTTCGATTTCTTCATCATGATGAACCACTCAGCCCTCTCCCTGAGAACTTATTCTTGTCCCCATTTTACGACACTTCCCCGTCGTTCGGGGAGTTCTCTCTTGGGATGTCGGGGTGTCGAGGCAACTTCACCCGAAAGGTGGATCCCCGGCCAAGCTGGCTCTCGACCTCGATCGCGCCCCCAAGCTTTTCGACCATGTTGCGGCTGACGAACAGGCCCAGGCCCGTGCCCTGGTCCGTGGGCTTGGTCGTGAAGAAAGGCTCGAAGATTCGCTGCAGGTTCTCTTTGGGGATCCCCTCTCCTTCGTCCTTCACGGAAAGGGTCGTTTCGTGCTCGTTCTGGCGGACGAGAATCGTTACTTTTCCGTCTCGGTAACAGGCCTGAATCGCGTTCGTGGCCAGGTTGAGCAGCACCTGTCGCATCGGGTTGGGATCGGTCCAAAGGACCGCACCGTCCGGCTGTACGTCGGCCAGGATCTGAATGTCTCTGTCCTTTGCCTCCCTTTCCACCAGGCTGATCACCTCGCCGACAAATTCCCGTAGCTTGACCTCCGTCGAAATCGACTCGGTCTTTCTCACGAAGCCCAGCAGCTGATGGGTGATCTTCTTTGCCCTTTCCACGCTCTTGAAGATCTTCTCCAGTGCCTTCTCAAAGCTTTCTTTCCTCGGCATGTCGGCCAGTTCCGCTTTGTCGAGGAGGCTCGCCATCCAACCGGCCGCCTCCTGGATGATCGCCAGGGGATTGTTGATTTCGTGCGCCACGCCGGAGGCCATCACGCCCACCGAGGCGAGCCGTTGCGTGGCGATCATCTGCTCTTCCATCCTTGCTTTGAACTCGGCCTGTCGAGTCCTTTCCTCCTCCCAGAAGAGCTTGTCCCGGGCCTGTCGAACCTTGCTCATCAGGTGCTCGAGCTTGATGGGCTTGCATAGGTAATCAAAGGCGCCGGACTTGATCCCCGTTACGCCGTCTTCAGGGCTGGCATGTCCGGTGAGCAGGATGACTTCCAGCTTCGGAAACGCATCCTTGATCTTTTCAAGGGCCTCGAGCCCGTCCATGACAGGCATCTTCACGTCCATGACCACCACGTCCGCCTGCTCCCGGTTCAGGTCCTCCAGGGCCTCTTTGCCGTTTGAAGCTTCAGAGACCCGGAAACCTCTCACGCGCAGGCGTTTGGCGATCGTCTCCCGGTAATCGCGCTCGTCATCCACCAGGAGGAGATGAATTGTGTTTTCGTCGGATTTCATGCTATCGAATTCTACCACCTTCCTCTTCCCCCTCACAACAACCCTGTGGCAATTCGGGGACAGCCACTGAACTCGGCAATTGACTGGTTGTTCCCGAATTCGAGTTCAGTGGCTGTCCCCGAATTGCCCTGAAAGAAGAAAGGGCGCAGCACAGACGCCCACCATACACGAGTCAGT
>JAUWSZ010000175.1 GCA_030609865.1 bacterium
AAGAGCACCAGGGATGCACCGCCCGCAAGATGGACGATCGTGAACAGGGAGAACTCCCGACTGAACAACAACTCAACAATGCCGAAGAGCAACAGAACAAAGCCGCAAAGGCCTGCAATCTGGCTCGACTTCTTCATCAGTCCTACCTCCATCGCGAGGATTCAATCGACCTTTTGGTCAGGAACAGGGCAAACAGGATGAACGTGATGAAATAGACCACGTGCCGGCCGTCCAGAAGGCCTTTGGAAAAGTCCGTGAAGTGGTCGATCAGGGACAGGTACTGCAGGACCTTGCCGACTGTCGGCCCCGCGGTCTCGGCCGGCCACCCGATCACGAAGAACAGGAGCAGGGTGACGAAGCAGATCACTGCTGCCACGATCTGGTTCTCGGTCAGGGAGGAGGTGAAAATCCCCACGGCCATGAACGCCGCCCCAAGGAAGAACAACCCGATGTAGCCGGCCACGATGGAGCCCAGCTCGGGCGCCGGCTGTCCGTACTGGAACAGGATCGCCGGGTAGACCAGGGTCAGGGCCAACATCACATCCAGGAAGACGAGCGCGGCCAGGTACTTCCCCAGGACGATGGAATTGACCGAGATCGGGGAGGTCAACAGAAGCTCGTCGGTCCTGAGCTTCTTCTCTTCCGCGAACAGGCGCATCGTAATCAGCGGGACCATCAGCAGAAGCACGATGGTCATGTTGTACAGCAGGGGGAGCATGACCATGTCGTTCAGGTTCAGCTGTGAGGCGATGTCCGGCCTGCGCATCATCTCGTACATGCTGATCATGCGATTGAACTGCACGAGCAGGTTGAAGAAGAACCAGCCGGAAAGGACCACGTAGCCTGTGAGCACTACGTACGCGACGGGGGACACGAAAAGGGCGCGCAGATCTTTTCCTGCCACGTGAAAGATATCGGTCAATGCCTTCATTGCACATCCTCCGTCGTGAGCTTCAGGAATACGCTTTCCAGACTCCCCTGGGCGGTCAGGGCCTCCAGGGAGTCATCCGCCACGATCCTGCCCCGATCGATGATCAGGCAGCGCTGGCAGATCATCGTGACCTCCGGCAGGATGTGCGTGCTCAGGATGATCGTCTGCTCCCCGGCCAGGGACTTGACGAGTTCCCGAATTTCGATGATCTGTTTCGGGTCCAGGCCGATGGTCGGCTCATCGAGGATCAAGACCTCCGGGTCGTGGATCATGGCCTGGGCCAGGCCGACCCGCTGTCTATAGCCCTTGGAAAGCTTGCCGATAATCTTCTTTCGTGCCTCTTTGAGCCCGCAGTTCACGACCACCCGGTCGATCGCATCGCCCCGGGCCGAACGGGGGACGCCCTTGATTTTCGCGACAAACTTCAGATACCCGGCAACCGTCATGTCGGCGTACACCGGGGGGTGTTCGGGCAGGTATCCGATCCGCCTCTTGACCTCCATCGGTTTCTCGAAGATATCGTGCCCGGAAACCGTCACCGTTCCATCCGTAGAGGGCAGGAAACCCGTAATGATTCGCATCGTCGTGGTCTTCCCCGCCCCATTCGGCCCGAGAAACCCTACGATCTCGCCCTTTTCCACCTGGAACGAGAGATCCTCGATAGCCGTGACGTCACCGTAGCGCTTGGTCAGGCCCTCCACTTTGATCATCTTTCGACCTCCGTCTTCCGTTTTACAATTCTATCTCAAGTTCTTTTTGATATAGTCTTTGACCTTAGCAAAAGGGGTCGGTTCCCTGTCCGCCCCGAAGGCCATATCCCCCTGCAACTCGCTGAGTTCCTTGAGCAATTCTTCCTGCCGCTCGTCCAGGTTCGTCGGTGTCTTCACGAACACGTGGACTTGGAGATCCCCCTTTCTCCCGCTCCTCACGTTCGGCATCCCGTGACCGCGCATGCGCAACACGTCACCCGCCTGTGTGCCCCTGGGAATTTTCAGGACCTCGGTTCCGTCCAGCGTGGGGATCTCGATCTCCGCTCCCAACGCCGCCTGGGGGAAGGAAATCGGGATTTGACAGATGAGCCGGTCGCCATCCCTCTCGAAGAACTCGTGCGACTCCACGTGGAGCACGACGTACAGATCACCAGGCGGGCCACCGTTGAGGCCGGGGCCACCTTCCCCGACCAGGCGCAGCTGGGAGCCGTGGTCCACGCCCGGTGGGATCTTCAGGGAGAGCGGCTTCTTCTTCAGGATTCGGGCACTCCCTCGGCACGCCTTGCAGACCTTGCTGTAGACCACCCCCCTGCCGCGGCAGTGGCTGCAGGTCGTTGCCATCGAGAAGAACCCCTGGGTCCTCCGGACCTGGCCCGCCCCGCCGCAAGCGTCGCACGTGGTCGGTGGGCTGTCCTCGGGATAGCCCAGGCCACGGCACTCCTCGCAGGACTCCTCCTTCTCGATCTCGACCTTCTTCGTTCCCCCCTTCGCCGCGTCCATGAACTCTATCCGCAGGTCGTACCGAAGGTCATCGCCTCGCATGGGCCCGGTCCGTCTACGGCGGGTCCTCGGACCCATGTCGAAGAAATCCTCGAAGATGCTCGAGAAGCTGGAGAAGATCTCGTCAAAGTTCGTAAAGCCCTGGAATCCGGTGTTCCTCAGGCCGTCGTGGCCGAACCGGTCGAAGAGCCCCCGCTTTTCCGGGTCCCGGAGGACCTCGTAGGCCTCGGAAGCCTCCTTGAAGGACTCCTCGGCCTCTGCGTTTCCTGGATTTCTGTCCGGATGGTATTGAAGGGCAAGCTTTCGGTAGGACTTCTTGATTTCGTCATCCGAGGCGTTGCGGGCGACTCCCAGCACCTCGTAATAGTCACGCTTTATCAACAGAAACCACCTCCATGAACGATTCCTCTGCCGCCTTGAGCGATTCCTCGTTTTCCGACTTCTGGAAGGCCCGTACCGCGTGAGAGTATTGCTCTAGCTCCATTGCCTTCTTGCCCAGGCTCTCCCACGCTTCTCTGCTGTCCTCTTCGGGAGATCCCTTGGAAGCCACACCGTAGAGGAAGCTGTCCCCCTGCTCGATGGCCAGGGCCCTGAGTTGGGCCAAGCCTTCCTCGTAGGACGCCCGGACAAACAGCTCGGCCGCCTCGTTCAGGCGTCCCTCGCGGAGATAGAGCTCGCCACAGGAGATCATCCGCTCTGAGGGGATATTATTGTCGAAGAGAAGCTTTCGCTTCTGCTGGCTGTTAGGGAGAGCGTTCTTCTTCATCTTGGGTCGCGATCGATCGTGTGCGCCGAATCCACCAGCCTTCGGTCGTCAAAGGGACTTTAGAGAAATGATTAAGGTAATGTCGATTTCGAAGAAATCAAGAGCGGGAAGGGCGTAAATCCAGCGTAACATAGTACAGAAACCTCCCGCGCAGGATCTGGAGGGTGACGTGGGATCGGCACCTGAGCTTTGAAAACTCCTTGCGGAACTCCTGCACGTTCGGAATTCTGCGGTCGTTGATCTTCAGCAACACATCCCCCGGCTGCAGGCCAACCCGTTCGGCCTGGCTCCCACGGGTCACTTCGGTAATCTCCACACCCTTGATCCCCGCCCCGATCATGGCCTTGTTGGTCAGCTCGCCCACGCGGATCCCGAGCGATCGCTGGCAGTAGTTTTCGGCCATCGCTTCGGGCAGTGCAACGCTTTTTACAGTCTTCTTACGGTATTTCCCCTTCCGGAAGACACGCAAGGTAATATCATCGTTGACGGTCATCCGCCGGAGCAGATCGGCAAACGCCTCCGGAGAGGCCAACTCGGTCTGGTCGGCCTGAACGAGGATGTCCTGGACCTCGATGCCCGCCTTCTCTGCAGGGCTCCCCGGGTAGACCTCCGTGACCAGGACCCCCTGGGTCCCCTCATAGCCAAGGTACTTGGCAAGCTTGTCGTCCAGGCCCTGCACTTCGATCCCGAACCAGGCGGCCTGCACCTCTCCGAAGGTGATCAGATCATCCACAACCCGCCGGGCTCGATCCGCCGGGATGGCGAAGCCGATGCCCTGGGCCTGGCTGTAGATGGCCGTGTTGACCCCGATCACCTCGCCCCGGATGTTCAGGAGGGGGCCGCCGCTGTTTCCAGGGTTGATCGAGGCGTCCGTCTGGATGAAGTCCTTGAAGACCTGATCTCCGGACTGGATCGAGCGGTTCAAGGCGCTGATCACGCCCGTGGTCACCGTGTGGGAGAGGCCGAAGGGGTTTCCGATGGCGATCACCGTTTCACCGATCAAAAGGTCCGAAGAGGTGCTCAACCCTGCCGGCTCGATCTCCTCCTCGATCGCGATCTTCACGACGGCCAGGTCCGAGCCGGGATCGCTGCCCACCAGCTCGCCCTTGTATTCCTTGCCCGAAACCAGGGTCACATGGATCTCGCTGGCCCGGAGAATCACATGGTGGTTCGTCAGGATGTGGCCCTTCCTGTCGACCAGTACGCCCGAGCCGAGGCTCTTCCTCTTCTGACGCCTTTCGCCCTGAG
Source organism: bacterium (assembly GCA_030609865.1). The sequence goes on from JAUWSZ010000175.1 coordinate 4,436, forward strand.
GCCCGAAGAAGCGGTTGAAGAATTCGTCGAAAAATGGATCGCGCTGCATCCCGAAGAAGGGATTGGCAGGGCGGCTCTCATAGATGTCGGTCGATATGTTCACCACGGCCGGACTCAACCGCTCTACAACCTCCACGACAGCGGTCCGCCTCGAGCCGACCTCACCCTCATGGGCCGCCAGCCGGCCATACGGGCCGCACACCAGGAAGGCGAAGAGGGCGATCATCGCAATCCTCGCGCAGAGTCCCCAGACACACACGAATGAAACGCGCATCGGCAAGAATCCTTGTCCAGAATCAAAGCATTCGATGTTCCCAGGCCCAAAACCGATTTATCATACAGCCTCAGCCCACCCTGTCAAGGCAACGCAGAAAGAATGGGGTCAGGTCTTGCCTTTGAACATTTTACTGTCGGTCCTTCTATCCTCGCGGAAAAATGTTCAAAGGCAAGACCCCGTGCTCTCTAACCCGAGATACACCCCTCATCCTAACCTTCTGTGCCTTCTGTCCCTCACCAGCGTCCCCGTTTTTGGGGCTATGTGATGAGGAGTTGTTTCACCCGCTGGAGGACCTCGCCCATGACCTCTCCGGCCCTGCCGTGGATCACCAGATCCGCTTTGTCATCATACGGGGTGTTCGTCAGGTTGATGATGACCAGTCTTGCGCCCGTGTCTTTGGCGTAGGCAGGCATCAGGGCGGCCGGGTGCACGACCAGGGAGGAACCGATGACGATGAAAAGGTCGCACCGCCCCATCCGGACCTCGGCCTCCTGCATCTTGTCCACCGGCATGGCCTGGCCGAACGATATGGTCGTTGGCTTGAGCAGCCCTCCGCACTTTCTGCAAAGAGGCACTTCCTCACCTGCCTCCAGCCATCCCTGGATTTCAGCCCGGGTGTGCCGTGCGTCACACTCCAGGCAGCCGACCTGCAGCGCATTGCCGTGGATCTCGATCACCTTTTCCGCGGCCAGGCCTGCCTCCTGATGGAGGTTGTCCACGTTCTGGGTGATCACGCATTCGAGCTTGTCGAAGTGATCCAGCTCGGCGCAGGCTTCGTGCGCACGATTGGGCTTGACGCTGGTCAGGAGCCCGAAGAGCTCGGTATGCATCTTCCAGTACAGTTTGCGGGACTTCTCGCTCGTCAGGAATCGATCGAAGTAGAATTCCTCCGGGTTATAGCGATCCCAAAGCCCCCCTGCGGACCGGAAGTCCGGGATCCCGGACTCGGTGCTCACGCCCGCACCGGTAAAGACGATGATCCTTTTTGCCTGAGCGATCCACTCGCTCACGGTCTCAATCGGGTTGGATTCTTGCATTCTCGGGTTCCTCCTGTAACGCCCCGCGCCAATTCGGGGACAGCCACCGAATAGCACGAAATCGAGATGGGTGGTATTCGGTGGCTGTCCCCGAATTAGGGACCGAGCGTATCCACCCCGGGGGCGGAACCGAATCCCTGTCCGAGGAGTCAATCCTCATACGGTCCTTCATGTCGCTTCCCGTCGGTCGAGTCCCTTCCTGGCGCCCGTCTTTACAAAAGGAGCTTCAGAATGGATGATAGTGGGGTTCGGCCCTGTTTCTCAACCTTTTTTTCGAGTAGGAGCAAGATATGAACAACATGATTCGGTCAACGTGGTTGAGGTCCATCCTCCT
>JAUWSZ010000354.1 GCA_030609865.1 bacterium
CCGCGGAAACGGACCGGGAGCGGACAGAAGCGATTACGACCTGGGTCGGCTTCAAATAAGTGCGATCCCTGTTCCGATTCGATTTTGTTGGGCTCCGTCTCTCCCTCCCCCTACAAAGTCGCCCTGCACAAATCGAATCGGAACAGGAGATCGCACCCGATGCCCCACGCCTCACCTCCTCTTGATGGCTTGACGCTCGGTGAGCCTCCCAATCGGGCCATTTCTCGACAGCCTCAATAGGGAGAAGGGTGGATCATGATCCGAACTCTACATAGGTGACGCCCTCCATGCCCTGAACCTGGTCCCGGATGAACGTGATCTTCTCTTTCTTCTTCAGGGCTTTTGTCTTTATCGAGATGTCACCGTTTCTTGCGGTCACGGTCACATCCGGGTAGGCATCGATCAGGGCGGCCCGGACCCTGCCGGCAAGTTCCTGATCCTGCATCGCCTTCACAGAGTAAGTGATCGGCTGAAACTTCACATCTCGTGCGGTCTCCACGATGATGGTTACAGCCCTCTCAGGGCGGATCTGCGCAACGTTGATCACCAGGTCGAATTGTCCTGATTCCATTCCGTCGACTCCGAAGACGGAAAGAAACCATTTCTGACGCTGCTCACCCTCCTTGAGGAGAAGCTCACGGGCCTTTTTCTCGGGCATGCCCTCTTTCTCCACCTTGGAGGCCACGCGCTCTTCCAGGTCCGCCATCAGCCTGACACTGAGGACATGCGAAACCTCGCTGACGAACATGTGGCCCGCCTCACCGTGGTACACGACGTTGTCCTTGTTCAATGCAGCGGTCAGGGCGGCCTGGAAGTAGGCCAGATTCCGGGTGCGGGTGTTGGAGAACCTGTACAGGAACGTGGAAGAATTCTTCAAGGCCTCTTCCAGTTTTTCCTCCGGGACACTGTATCTCCGGGAGGCCTCGGCCAGGACCTCACGGCTGAAACATGCGTATCCGAGTGCCTCCGCCACTTCTTTGGCGATCTCTTCACGTTTGCAGTAGGATTCTCCGGAAATGATCACGACAGACATGCGTCTCATCCTCTTCTAGGTGTGTGGCTTGTTCAACATCCCTTCACGCGTCCGCGGAGAGCTTGGGTTCTCCGACCCGGACTTCTATGTTGTGTAGCTCTGGAAACTTGCCGGCCAGGGAATTGAGCTTCTCCTCCATCTTCCTCGCCTTCCGGTCATCCGCCTTGGTGAAGACCAGAACATTCCCGTACTCCGAAGTAACGGTCACGTTGTGATCCAGGTCGAGGAGTTCCGACTTGAGCTTGCAGGACAGGGCCAGGTCACTCAGTTTCTGTCGATCGTTCTCCGTAAGGATGAAGGCTTCCTCCGAGGCGGCCTCACAGATCAGACGAACCGCACCCTCTGCCTTGATCTTGTCGATGCAGATCACCAGGTCGTACAGGGACGGGTCCCAGGGATCGACTCCGTAGAGCCTTCGCGTCCACTTCCTCCTCTCCTCGTCGATCTTGGCGATCATCCTGCGGGCCTCCTTCTCACCGACCTGCTCGCGCTCCCTCACCACGGCGACCCGAAGATCAGGATCGGCCAGGATACGCACCTTCAGCACCTTTTCGATTCCCTTGAGAAGGATGTGTCCGGCCAGGCCGTGGTAAACCACGTTGCCCGCCTTCACGTGCTCGAGCAGGGCCGACTGGATGTAGGTGATGTAGGCGATGCTGCCGTGTGTGAACCGGTCCAGGATGGAGGGAGCGTCGTACATTGCATGGAGCAACTTGATCTCTGGGATGTTGAATCGATCCGAGGCCTCGAGAAGGATGTCCCGGCTGATGCACTCGTACCCGAGCGCCGCCGCGATGCCTTCAGCCACTTCCTTGCCTTTGCTGTAAGACCCTCTGGAAATCGTTATGACGGCCATGAGATCCTCCGAATGTTCCGGTTACTTCTCGTGAGACAAAATCCGTTTCCTCAGAGATAGAAAACATAGATCGTACCGATCATCACCACGAGGAAGATTACTCTCAAAACTCCGCCTGCCTTCATGAAATCAACGCTGCGATAATGGCCCGGCCCCATGTACAGGGCGTTGACCTGGTGGGTCGGGAGGATGAACGAATTGGACGTGGCCATGCCCACCACCAGGGCGGCCATCCGCGGATCGTGTCCGGCGGCAAGCGCCATGTTTACGACCAGGGGCACCAACAGAACCGTGGCACCCACGTTGGAGATGACGAGAGTGAAGATCGTGGAGAGCACCCCGATGACGGCCAGCAGGACAATCTGTGACACGGATCCGCCCAGGGCCCCGAGTACCTGGTGGGCGATCCAGGCCGCGGTTCCGGTCTTCTCCGTGGCGATCCCGAGCGGGATCAGGCCGGCCAGGAGGAAGATCGTTCGCCAGTCGACGGACTGGTACGCCTCGTCGATCGAGAGAACCCGGGTAATGATCATTCCCAGGGCGCCGGTCATCAGGCAGACCGAAAGCTGGATTTTGAAGACGATGACCATCGTCAGGGCCACGGCTAGCCAGAAGCCGGCGAGCATGGCCTTCTCCGGCTTCATCTCCTCCACATCGATGGGCGTGGCGAAGATCAGGAGTTTCTCGTTCTGGAGATCCTTCAGTTGCTTCCAGGTGCCCTGGAACAGGATTGCATCCCCCACGCCCAGGGTCACATCCGAGACGTCGGTCACCAGGGCACGTCCGTGGCGATGGATGGCCAGCGGAGTGACCCGAAAGTGTTCTGCGAGCTTCACTTCATTCAATGTTTTGCCCAGGAGCGCGGACCGTGGGGCCACAACCGCCTCCACCGTACCGGAGTTCTCTTCCGACAGGGTGTCTTTGAACACCTCCAGGGACTCCTTGAGAATCAGCTCCTCCTCCTCGGCCAGGCGTAGGATGTTCTTCTCGGTGCCGTAGAGCACAAGATCCGTGTTGTCCCGAAGCTCCTTGTCCGGAGGCGGATTCACCGTGGTGAGGTTCGGGGGTTCGGAGAGGGCCACCACGTTGACCAGATACATCCAGCGCAATTCCCCGATCGTCAACGGTTCGCGGTAATGGGTGAAGTCCTCCGGCGTGCGCAACTCTCGAGGTTCCCCCATGCCATCGTACGTGTCCGTGGCATTCTGAGTCACGGCATCGTCCGACGTTTCTTCCGACATTTCCGGCCTGGGCAGGACGAAGCGCCCGAACAGGACGAAGTAGGCGATGCCGCTCGCCACGAGTGCCGCCCCGATGGGCGTTACGTCGAACAGGTTGAAAGGCGGAAGGTTGAACGGCGCCAGAAGATCGTTCAACAGGATCAGTGGGCTGCACCCCACCAGGGTCAGGGTTCCACCCAGGATGGCGCAGAACCCGATGGGCATCAGCAGGAGGGAGATCGGAATCTTGAGCCGCTTGCTCACCCGCTGGATGGCGGGCAGGAACAGGGCAGCGGCTCCGATGTTCTGCATGAAGCTGGAGATGCCGGCCACGGTTATGGAGATGGCGAGCACGATCCGTGAGGTCGAGTTCCCGGCGATTCTCAATACGGGGGCGACAATCCGGTTGATGAGGCCGGTCTTGTCCAGGCCGGCTCCTATGATGATCACCGCGATGATCGAGATGACCGCATTCGAGCTGAACCCGACAAAGGCCTCGTTCGGTGTAACGAGCTTCAAAAGCGGGAGGGTCACCATCATCAGGATGGCAACCACGTCCACACGAATCCATTCCACGATGAACAGGAAGATCGCCACACAGATCAGGGCCATCACCATGATCATCTCCGTCGTCAGTTGTTCCATGGATGGACACCCTCCTCGAACCGTTGGATTCTGCTTGACTTCTCCTCGTTAACGAAACGTCTCATAATCACCGGCCAGGAACCGCTCCGCATACTCGTGGGCAATCCGTGTGTTGGAGATCAGCATGTCCAGCTGCCGCGAACAGGCCATGAGCTTGCCGAGTACCCCGAGGGCCTCCTCGCACCGGGCGCGCGGGTACCGCCGAAACCAGGCGGTCACCAGGTCGCCGCGGCGGTCCACTGCAAACCGGGACCGCAGCAACGTCTCGGCGAGGAATTTGGCCCGGAGCTCTCTGCGGTCGGCACGGGCACCCCCTCCGCGGAACCGGAAGTTCACGAAATTGTTCTCCGGGCTTTCCCCCACGAGGGCATCCACCATGGTGTAGTGATAGGCAAGCCGAAGATTCATGTTCATGTAGTCCCGTGCTGCGAGGAGGTAATTCTGGTCGCCCAGCCTTCGCGCCCCTGCCTCGCTCCCTGCCATCGAGGAGACCAGCACAGATGTAAATCCTTTGAGGCTCACTTGCTGTCTGCCTGCCCAGCTCATCTCCGGGTGCGACATCCCCCGCCAGACCGCCTGGAAGGGAACGGATGCTATTTGTGACGGCGTCACGATATCCAGTGCCTTCTCTTCATCGCCGAAGGCCCCTCCGAGATCCAGAACCATGATGTTGAGGGGGATCTCCGTTTTCAGACG
>JAUWSZ010000284.1 GCA_030609865.1 bacterium
CTCGCGGGCGCCCAGGACCTCCTCTGCAAACTGGTGGGCCATCTCGTGCAGCAGCACCTCCAGCACCGCATCCCAGGAGTGGCGGAGCACGAGATCCCGGCTCAACGAAATCTCACGCCTTTCCACTCAAGGGAAAGCCCATGCAGAATGCGGTGTTCGAGCGTTTCTTGGCGGATGGTTTTCTTCATGTAGATCCACGGGAGGCAGCGGCAGCATCCAGAACCGCCCGGGTTGCGCGGCACCTGCAAAACCCATATAGTAGGCCTCAATTCTTACCCTTTTTCCACAATCATTCCAAGCCGAGCATTGCCGACTTGAATCCAAATCCGTCACTGCCCGTCACGGCCCGAGCCTTCTCCCAGCAGAATGGCCGGGCCTTTCCTGCCCCCTTGCCCTCCGGGCGGTACCGGGCGGTGCCGCCAACGGGTCAAGACATGCGAAAGAGATTGAGGAACAGATATGACAAAGAAGCGTTCGTCTGAAAAGCCCACCGATTGGCCGCAGAAGGCGTACAAGAATCTCGATTTCCTGACCGGCCCGGAAGGGAGAACCGTACGCGTCCTGTCCGAGTTCATGGAACCGGCCGCCCGTTTCAGGAAGCATCACGTGCATAACACGATCGTGTTCTTCGGGTCCGCGCGCACCCTGCCACGGGAAGAAGCAAGGAGGAATCTCAAGGCATTGGAAGATCGGGCAGCCCGGAGGAAGAGGCCTCCTCGAGCCCTTTTGCAGGAATGCGAAAGGGCAAAAAGGGATCTCACCATGTCGCGCTACTACGAAGATGCCGTGCGGCTGGCCGAGAAGCTGACCCGCTGGTCACTGGGCCTTCGAGACAAGAGGAAGCGCTTCCTGATCTGTTCGGGAGGTGGCGGAGGGATCATGGAGGCTGCGAACCGGGGGGCCAGGAAGGCCGGAGGCACATCGATCGGATTGAACATCAGCCTCCCGCTGGAACAGTCGCCGAACCGGTATCAGAGCCGGGACCTGTCGTTCGAATTTCACTATTTCTTCATCCGGAAGTTCTGGTTCTTCTACCTGGCCAAGGCCCTGGTCGCCTTTCCCGGCGGGTTCGGAACGATGGACGAGCTGTTCGAGTTGCTCACCCTCGTCCAGACAAGAAAAACGAAGAAGTTCATGCCCATCATCATCTACGGGACCGAGTACTGGAATCGGGTCCTGAACTTCGAGGCCCTCGTCGAGGCAGGAACCATCAACAAGGAGGATCTGGATATCTTCCGGTTCTTTGATGACGTGGATGATACGTTCGAATACCTGAAAGAGGCATTGACAAAGCATTATGTGCGGGGGGTGCCGAAGGTTGAAATACCCCTCTAATGAGGAGACCTGCAAGATGAAGAGACACATAGCTTCGATTCTGATTCTCCTTTCCTGCGTCGTGGTGCTCGGGTGTTCCGACGATGACGAAACGAACGAAACCAGCGTATCCGGCCGGCCGGTCGAGGCCCTCAATCAATCGGTGGATGTGTACCGGGACGAGTGGGGCATCCCCCACATCTACGCTCAGAATCGAGGGGACATGGTCTTCATACAGGGCTACGAGATGGCCCGGGACCGCATCTTCCACATGGATCATCTCCGGCGCTTCATTTATGGAACCCAGGCCGAGGTGTACGGCGAGGCCTTTCTGGAAGATGACATCACGAAGCGCATCATCGGCTTTCGTCGTCTGGCTGAGGCCAACCTGGCCTACCTGAAAAGGAAATTTCCGGATAGCCTGGCCCTGGTCCACTCCTACTGCAACGGGGTGAACGCATACATCGAGGACATGAAGGCGGGCCGGAACGGTGCGGTGCGACCGCTCGAGTTCGACCGAATCGACCCTGCCTACTGGCCTGCCCCCTGGGAGGCGAGAGACGTGGTCGCCGTGGCAAAGGCGCAGATCTTCCTCCAGAGCTTCCAGGGCGAGTTGGAGATGTTCATCTTTCTGGGCCGGATCCTCCTGGGCAACAGCTTCGAGGACCTCATGCGATTTCAGCCGATGCGGCCAACCTACATTCTCGAGCCTTTCCCAACGCTCGATTTCGACATGCCAACGAATCGGAGCACCGGACTGCTCGAGGCCGTGGATCTTCTCGCCGACATCCCTCCGGACGAGGCGACGCGCAAGAAGGTTGCCGAAGGGTTGATGATGATGGCGGACCGCCTCGGGCGTGCCTTTGGCGGGCCCGAATGGGGGATGAGCCAGGGCAGCAACAACTGGGTCGTCGACAACAGCCTGACCGAGAGCGGCGCGTGCATCCTCTGCAACGACCCCCATATGAACCTCGACTACCCCTCCACGATGATGTCCACCCACATCGTGGACCTGAGCCGGGATGAAGTCGGGGCGATCGGGAACGTCGTCCCCGGGGTGCCGCTGGTCCTGATCGGACACACCGCCAAGGTGGCCTGGGGCATCACGAATGGATTCGGCGACGCGACCGACCTGTACAGAGAGAAGCTGGGGCAGAACAAGAGGAGTGTGTTGTTCAAAGACAAGTGGATCCCCCTCGACTTCTACGAAGAGGCGATTCTCGTCCGTGCAGAGGGGGGCTCCCTGGAGGACATGACGGAGATCATCCAAACGGTAAGGTGGGTGCCCCACCATGGCCCGATCCTGATCGACCTGCTGCCCGAGGACATCGGTTCTTTGATGGAGCTCGTGGGGCTGGTCTACTCGGCCCGCTGGCCCGGCTTTTCGGATCAGACCACGGACCTTCTGGCCCTCAGGAGGATGATAGAGGCCGAGACCGTCCAGGAGGCCATGGAGGCGCTGCGGTACTTCAACAGCGGGGTGATGAACTGGGTGTTTGCCGACTCCTCCGGAAACATCGGGCACATGACTGCAGGGCCGTATCCGATCCGGGCCAAGGACGTGGAGGCATTCCCACCCTACATCCCGCTGCCCGGTGGGGGCCTGCATGAATGGGAGGGGTTCCTCGATCTCTCCATCCAGCCGCAAACGCTCAACCCCTCCAAGGGCTATGTGGTCACCGCGAACAACACCATCAGCGACCAGACCCTGGACAACGACCCGGTGAACGATGACCACTACTACGGGCACTTCTTCGATCTCGGTACAAGGGCCTGGCGGATCACGGAGCGTATCGAGGCGATGAAGGCCGCAGGGCCGATCCGGCTCGAGGACATGACCGGGCTTCAGACAGACGTCCACGCCGTCCTGGCCGAGGACCTTCTGCCCGGTCTCTTCGAAAACCGCGAGAGGATCTGCGCGCAACCGGATGCGGACGTTTGCCGGGCGCTCGACATCCTGGAGTCCTGGGACATGAACTTCGACCTGGACAGCCTGGGGGCGACCCTGTTCAGCGTCTGGTACTCACACCTGGCCTACAACACGATCCACGACGACATGCCGGATTTTTTCCTCGGGCTGACCGCCCCTTTCCTCTCCCAGCTCGTGGGACGCGACCTGAGCGCGTGGCTGGCCGGAAGGGGCCCGGACAGCGGGAAGAACTACTTCGATGACGTGAACACGAGCGGCCAGGTGGAGACCGCGGACGACCAGATGGTGGCCTCCCTGGAGGGAGCCGTCGAGCAACTGACCGCCTTCTTCGGCCCGCAACGCGGGATGGAGACCTGGCGATGGGGAGAGGCGCACAAAAAGAAGTTCGTGCACCCGGTCTGGGATGATCTGAGCCAGGGCTTCTTCGAGAACGACGGCGGGCAACACAGCGTGGACCCGGCGGAATACCCGATCGTGACCCCGGAGGGCGCGATTCAAACGCTGCCCTACGAGCAGGGGGACGGCCCTGCCTTCCGGTTCTGCGTGGAGATGAAGGAAGGCGAGTGGAAGACCTACAACGTCATCGCCGGGGGACAGAGCGGGCACGCCGGCGACGCGCACTTCGCGGACCAGTTGCCTCTCTGGCTATCGAATCAGCACTTCCAGTTCTGGGTTCTCCGGGAGGACGTGGAAGCACATGCCGTAAGCCACCGGACCTACCCGCATGGATTTCCGGAAACGGCAATGCCCTAGCAAATCACCAGGGCCTGATGAAAACCTTCCCTTCTCTCTTCTCGGCCCTCAGCTTCTCCATGTGCCGGAGGGTGGCCACCTCCCTTTCGAGTTGAGAAGGTGTGAGTTGCCCCTCGAGCCGCTCAAACAGCTCGGCGGGTTCGATCCCTCCGGTCTCCTCGAGAATTCTGAGGATCTCTGACTGGATTTCGGTCAGGGTTACCTTACCGCCGGAATGCCTCTCAAAGGATTTGGCGCTGTAGACGGCCCACGGATCGCAGGCCTTCGCCGGCGACAGGACATCCATATAGCAGTCCTCGCACAGCGTCTTCCCGAGGTGTTCTCTCTCTTCTCCGTCTTTGATTCCCACGCCGCATCTATCACATTTCATCGCAATTTCCTCGCTCATTCTGTTATTGCATACACGATGGTCGCCCGATTCGCACCATCTTGTTGCAGCAATATGCCGCTGTCCGCGGGGATGGAATCCATCCCTGCCATCTCAAGGGCAAGCTGCATGATATCTTTTGTGTTCAATCGTGCTTCTTCCATTTGCTCAAGACTCGATCCAATGCGTTCGCAAAGGCCTTCCGGTCACCCCGGCCGAACTCCGAAGGCCCGCCGGTTACGACCCCGGTACTTCTCAGCTCATCCATGAAATCACGCACGGCAAGGCGCTCTCGAACATTGTTTACCGTGTAGAGCTCACCTCTCGGGTCGAGGGCGTGGGCTCCTTTTTCGATAACAGCAGCAGCGAGGGGAATGTCAGCGGTGACGACGAGATCGTCGGACTGCACCTGCTCGACAATCCGGTTGTCTGCCACATCGAAACCGGCAGGTACCCGAAGGGTCTTGATATAGGGGGAACGGGGGACTCGCAAAGACCGATTGGCGACCAGCGTCAGGGGGACACGTACCCTCTCGGCTGCGCGAAACAGGATCTCCTTGATGACCTTCGGGCATGCGTCCGCATCGACCCAGATTTGCAC
>JAUWSZ010000068.1 GCA_030609865.1 bacterium
AGCGGCGCCCAGGCCATCATGAGCATCGATGTGGCCATGCAACAGGGCCTTCGCATCGCACGGTTTGCCGACGAGACGCAAGAGAAGCTCGCAAAGGTGATCGCCACCCCGGCAAAGTCGAGAAACCCGATCGACATCTTCCCGGACATGATGGTTCACGGATTCGAAAAAATCTCGGTCGAGACCGTCAAGGCCCTGCTGGAAGACGACGGCGTTCATGCGATCTTCTTCATCTCCTTTGCGATCGACGGGAGCGAACAGTACAAGGCCCTGGTCGATTTGATTCAGGAGAAACGAACGAAGCCGGTTTTTGTCTCGCTCCTGGGGAGGAAGGAGGATGTCGAGTCCTGCAAGCAGTTGATCGAGGCGAACAGGATTCCCTTCTACCTGTTTCCCGACATGGGCGTACGCGTACTGGCGCACATGTGGCGGTATGCACTGACAGGTCAAAGGTCAAAGGTGAAAGGTCAAAGGGTCAAGGGGAGGTTGAAGTATTGAAGAGGTATTCCGAACAGGGAAATGGCCAGCTCATGGCGAAAGTCTCCTTGATTCACTCTTCAATACTTGACCCAGCCCTTTCACCTTTAGCCTTTGCCCTTTGACCTTGCTTTGCCCTTTGCCCTTTGTACTTTTGCCTTTGGGCTGGGCAGTGTTGGGACGGGATGCTATTTTGACCATTCGGCCAGGTCGAAGTGCTCACCCTCAGAGAATACCTTGCAGTCCCAGCGCTTACCCCCTTTCGCATCCGGGCATCGGCGGCAGCAGGTGCCCGTAAACGTTGGAGCCCTCGAGTCGCAGTTCAGCCATTCGGCGCAGGAACCGGATGCCTCGATGGCCTTGGCATCTCCGAACCCCATTAGCTCGTACGCATCCACATCGATCGTAACCTTCCCCTCCGCCTCCTGAACGGTGCCTTTGACCTCGATCTTTTTCCCCATATTGTGCTGCAGTTCGCCCGCCTTGGGGCCAGCGACCGCATATTCCTGGCCCTGGTCGGCCTGAAGGACGCCTTCCTTGGTTACGATTCCGGTAATGGTTGCCTTGCCGGAGGAAAGCCGCCCTGCGGACGGCTCGCCGAGACGCTCCATCTCATCGTGTACTCTCTGACAGTTCCAGACCGTTTCTCTTTCTCGATCCCTGCAAGGACGGCAACAAATACCCGTGTAGTTCGGGCTCTCTGTGCTGCAGTTCACCCATCCCGCACAGGAGACGAAATCATAGTCGGCCTCCGCGGCAGCAACTTGCCCGAAGAGCGAGGCAGCGATCAGGAACCCCAAAGACACCCCCAGTGACCCTACGGCCTTTCTTGCCATTTCGCGCTTCCTTAGAAAAAGAATTATGTTGTTATATCCGACACAACGAATAAATATGATATCAGGAGAGGTGGGAGAATGTCAAGGACCTCGGGCAAGGACGGAACACGGGAATCTTCCACGCCGGCGACGACCTGTTTTCGGAAGAAGGGCTGCTGCATCGAAGACATGAGCAGGAAGGGTAGCATGGATTCCGCCGTAAGAGAAGGCGGTTGGAAAAGACGAAGGGCGGGTCGCAATGCCCGTGATCAGACTGTGCGATCGCCTCACTTGACGATCACGGTGACGCGATCCGTATCCCTGCGGTCGGCGTTGTCCGTCACACTCAACTGTACGGTGTAGCTCCCCCGTTTCGTATACTTGTGGGATACCCTCTGACCGGTTCCCTTCTTCCCATCCCCGAACTGCCATGCGTAGGACTTCGCCTTCAGGCCCCACGGGAAGCGTGTGGAGGAAGCGTCGAGCTGGATCGCCTGCCCGACCGGAACCTCGGCGTAGACCGGATGGGCCACCGCCTTCGTCCTGAGGAAGGTCTGGAAGAAGCGCACCTGGCCATCGACGCACTCCACGATCTCGTCGTATCCGTCCCTGTTCAGATCATACACGCAGGACCCCGTCCAGGAGTCGTATTCCTTGTCGATGTATTCAAACTGACGAATCGTGGGAAACGAAAACCGCCCCTGTCCGTCGTTCGCTTGCAGGAGCAGTCGGCCGTGTTCCGCCTTCGGCCCGGAGCCGATATTGTAATTCCAGTACGGTCGCGTCGTGAAAATATCCGGTGCCCGATCGAGGTTGAAGTCCAGAATCTGGACATCCCAGGTAAACCGGTTGACCTTCGGGAGCCGGTTGCTCCAGTCCTCGAACGATCCATCCTGTTTCTGGTGATATAGATGATCTTCTCCGCCCTTGCCTTTCAGGTTCACCTCGCTCACGAAGACGATGTCCAGTCGGCCGTCGCCATCGACATCACAGAGGGCTCCATCCGTGGATTTTGCCTTGTTGGCCGGAAGCAGATGGGATGCGTTCACAAATCGTCCGGGGGCCTGCTTGCCCTTGTTCAGGTACAGCTGGTTTTTCATGGGACCGCCGAGCAGGGTTGATGTCATGCATGCAAGGACGATGTCCGGATACCCATCCCCGTTGATGTCTCCCACATCCCCCCCCCTTGCGGTGGATTTCATGCTTGGAAGGTACTCCTTCGACTTGTCTTGGAAGATTCCCTTCCCCGTGTTGATGAACAGGGAGTTCTTCTGCGCCCCTGCAGGAAACAACCCACGCGCCCAGTTGCACATCATGAGGTCCATGTCCCCGTCTCGATCCACATCGACGGGAAGGATCTTGCTCGTTGCCTTGGGCGTGGGCGGGAGAGCCTTCCGCCCTTTGGCCACCGTGAAATTTGCCTTCCCATCGTTCAACAGGAGGGCACTCGGTTGGCCCGTGATCCCGAGAACCATGTCCAGATCCCGATCCCCGTCCACATCGACGAGGGCGACATCGTCCACGATGCTCTTTCCGGGCTGCAGTACGCCGGGCGCATACACGCTCTTCATGGTCCAGCCCTTGCTTCCTTGAAGGAAGAGGATGACGTCTCTCTCGTGGCGCTGTCCCATGGCGATATCCGGCTTCCCGTCCCCGTTCACGTCGCCGGCACTGCAGCTCTTTGAGATCCAATCCGTGTAAGGCAGGTTCAGCTTGACGTTGCAGGTGGCGAATCGAAAGGGCTTTGGCCATTCATTGAGCCAGAGAGGCGTCTGTTCGTGGCCGCTCGCGATGGTCAGGTCCGGCCTTCCGTCACCGTCTACATCCGCGAGATGGATGCTCTCCGCACCGTGGCCCATCGGTTTCGGTTCGAGGATGTCCGGCTTTGCCTTGAAGGTCCTCTGCCCGCTCGCGCCGGGCACGTTCATGTAGACCATCACGGAGCAGGCGGTCGAACAGAAGACCAGGTCCGGATATCCGTCCGCACTAATATCCGTGAAATGGACGTCCAGGTTCCGGGCCTTGGAGACGTCCTTCGTGGCCCCGGTCATTCGACCCTTGATCTGGTATGCAGGGATGGGACGCGCCTGAAATCGCCCTTTTCCGTTATTGACCAGCCATTGGCTCGTGCCCTTGTTGGCAAAGACGAGATCCATGTCGCCGTCCTTGTCAATGTCTGCCGAGGCGACCCGGTAGGTTTGCTGAGCACCGGCCGGGAACTGCCTTTCACCGGTCTTGTTGCTGAAACGCCCCTTTCCGTCGTTGATGTAGAGGCGGTTGGGGGCTCCCTTCTTCTGCTTCGACGGGGACGTGTTGGCCACCACCGCGTCCAGGTCGCCATCGCGATCCACATCGACGAGGTGGATGTGGCTCGTCTGCATGACCGCCTTCGGCAGGTGGGTCTGGGTCACGTTCTTGAAATTTCCTTTCCCGTCGCCGAAGAACAATTGACTCTGTGCTCCCATGTTGGCGATGATGATGTCCGGGTTGCCGTCGCCGTTCACGTCACCGATGTCCACGCCCTTGCTCATCGCATTGCCCGGGAGGTCTTTTACCGTGAAGTTGCATTTTCCGTCATTCAGGAAGACCCTGTTGATCTGGTTCCTTTTTGTAACCTGATACCACTCCACCCTGCCCGTGGCCACGAAATCCATGTCGCCGTCCCTGTCGAGGTCGGCCGCCTCCAGGGTCGTGTAATGGTTCTTCGTGTCGTTCAGTGCCTGACTGCGCCGCACGGGCTCGAAATTCGGCACGCCGTCTCCATCGCGGTCAGGGCCCTGGAGGTAGATCACCAGGTTGCCGAGTTCCCTGTCGTCGAGCGGCTTCCAGGGCTTGGCGATCAGGAAATCCCTCTTCCCGTCCTTGTTCATGTCCACGAGCCGGATGCACGTGGCCCAGTGCCAGTCCGGCGGGACGTTGTAGCCGGGGGCCTCGAAGATCCCCCCCTCATACAGGAAGCCGTTCAGGAGGCCCCCTGCCTTGCCATCCGGATTCCGTACGACCACGTCCGCGCTCCCTAGAAAGGTGTTCTCAGGGGTCCTGGCTCGCAGGCGTGTGCTCGAGAGGAACTTGACGTCAAAGGCCTCTTTTCCTCCTACCAGGATTTTGAGACCCTTCTTGAAATTTTTCCCCTTGAGTTCAACCAGGGTCCAGCCGTGGCGAGGCCCGTAGTCCGGTGTCACAGAGTTCACGGCAGGTGCGCCGGGATAGGGCTTCGTTGCCTTTGCGGGGGTCTCGTTCTTGGTCAGTTGAGGAATGGTCATCGGGGAGTACGGTATGGGCCTGGCGGCCCAGGCCCGGGCCGAGGCAAGCATGAGCAGCGAACAGCAGAACAGACAAGCCCAAACCCTAACGACCGTTGTGTTCACGATACTCCTCCAGGGGTTCATCCGGCGTCCTCCTCGTTCTCTCTTTTCTTTGGGCAGGCTGACAGGGTGAGTCGTTCGCGGGCGGGTCATTCCGTTTCAGCGACGATTTTCCTTATTAGATACAGGAAAACAAACGGAAGTAGCAAAATACCGAGCATGGCAACAACAGCCCGTTCCCTCCGGCCTGTTCGGGATGCGTCCATGACGTTCATGCACCACCCGGGCACAAATTCTTCGATGATGATGTCGATTCCCGCGATCTCGCGGCCGGCCGTTACCGTTACCGGCACGGCGCTCGCCGGGTCGTGTGGAACCGGCTCGGCCCCGGATTCATCCTCACCCGAGTACCAATCTTCCGGGAAGGCCGTATCGAGCGAGAACTGGATCCGGGTGTTGATCTGGAGGGCGGCCACCGGTGACCCATCCAACGGCTCAATCCAGACGCCGTATTCTCCCGGGGGGAGTCCCGGGATCCGGTAGGGGGCGAGACGGCCCTCCGCCCTGTAGCTGTATGAGCCAACCACCATGCGGGGCTCCCCTCCCACTCGGTCGTTCAAATCCCGCGCCACCACGTGCGCGCCGTTTGCCCCTGCGGGCGGCGAGCATCCGAGCATCATGGAACCGTAGGGCACATGCCCTGCGATCGATCCGAAGGTGGACTCGTACAAAGGGGAGGGATAGACGAACCCGTGCCAGGCGATGTCATCCGGGTCGAGGGTGCGGCCGTCCATCACGTCGAACCCTATGAACGGAAACATCACCGCTGCGTTTGAAGGTGGACCCGCGAGGTCTCCTTCCGTATCGTTACGGACATTCGAATGGCAGAGGCCTTGGAAATGGCCTGCTTCGTGCAGAATGACCACTTCTACGTCGAGACTCCACGGCTCCCCGGATGTGGACCAGTCCGGATTCGAGAGTTTGGGCAGGGGGTCCGGGTTCAGGGTGATGGCTGCCCCCTGCATCTCACCGGTCTCGAGGTCGATGACCGTGTTTGTGATTCCAAGTACGCCGGGCGGCAGCGGTATCGGGATCCCCTGAACGGCTGCCCATCCGTGGAAGACGATCAGATTGACGCCATCGCTCGGGTCTGTGTCGAGCACGTCGCTCACGTCCCGACCCCGCGCAAAGGTTATCCGGGAGGTCGGGATGTCCTGCCAGGTACGAAAGGCGGCTTCGGTTGCAGCGACGAACTGCTGGGAGGGCAAATCGCCGGCGATGTTCTCAACGGCAGAGTCGGGATTGATGTTGAACGATACCGGAAACGAAGAGTCAGGCCAGAAGGGCGGATTCGGGGACAGCAGATACAACTGACCGCCGGCCAGGGCCATGGCCGGGAGAAGGAGGCCGACGACAACGATCAGGACGGATACCTTCCGAGAGGCTGTCGTCATCGTTTCCCCCTCGCCGCATCCAGGATTTCGAAAACGAGCCTGTCCACGGAACGGTGTCCGGCGATCGCTCTCCGCTGCGATGGGATGGCGCGGTCGAGGACCCTGCTTCCCGAGGGGTCTGTGACGATCCTGAAGCTTCCCTGCTGGAAGCCGGTCAGCACGTGTGTGTCGTTCCCGGTGTAGATGAACAGAATGAGCTCATCCCCCTCGTTGAAGGTGGGCGCTCCGGGGAAGCCGGGGTTGTTGACGACGATGGTTCCCTGGAGGTCTCCCTTGAGTGTCCTCGAGATCTCAAAAGAGATCTGGTTGAGGGGAACCCCCGGGCCGGCCGCGAGAAGCCTCTGGGAGATCGCCCTCCCCATCACGACCGACGTCGAGTTCTTTGTGAGCTCCTGGACGTTCATCCAGAGAAGGGTCGTTGCAAGGCAGGGGGAGGCCAGCAACAGCCAGAGACCGACAACAAGACCTGCTCTCCGCATGTGGGGATCTCCTGATTCGCTCGTTTTTTCGCCATCCAGCATACCGCATATGCGCGGGATACGCTACGCGGGCCGTTGCCTCTTTCGGTCCGCTACGCGTAAGGAAGCCGGATTCAGCCTCTTTTCTTCTTTTCCCACGAGTAAGGAACGGAGTCTTTTCAGGTTGAGGCGATCCTCCCGGGGCGATGTCTTGGGCGTTGTGCAGTCCGCCTGCTATGGAAACATGGGCGCCGAGCATGGCATGGTCTTTCCCTGATCGTCAGGAGTATACAGAAGAGGTTGGAGGAGACAAGGGCCAGGAGCCAAAGGTACCCGCCGAAAATTATTATAATTCCTTTTGACACAAAAGAATTCAGTCTGCTATGATTACACTGTTTCCAATATATCTTAAAGGATACAAGACGTGACAGGCTTCATGAAAAGAACGCTCGTTCTCTTCATCGTCTCGGCCTTCGTGGGCTGTGCTCCCGCTCCGAACGTAGACCTATTGGCTCCGGCCGAGGGCAAGGTCGGTGACGTCATCGACATTCGGGATCCGGTCTTCATGTCGCTCGGGACAGAGGGGTCCGTCTCTTTCGGTCCTGTCCAGGCGCCCGGCATAAGGAAATGGACCGATTCAGACGTCTACGTCGAAGTCCCGGAGGGTATCAGCGGAACGGTCATGGTCACGGTTACGAGAGGCGTCCAGGAGAGCGAAGGAAGGAGCTTCCTTGTGCTTGAAGAGGACACGTTTCCGCGCGTCATGTCTTTCGGCGATTCGATCACGTACTGGGGTTGTGGCTGGCTGGGGTTGGCGATGGAGCAAGATCCGTATCTGCGTCAGTTCGACCCTCTCCATATGAACCAGGGAAGGAGAGGGGAGAAGGTTACGGATACAGGGACGTTGGTTCGCTGGCAGGATGCACTGATGTTTTCTGATTGTGATTATGCGGTCCTCATGCATGCTGTCAATGACCTGACCGACACCCTGAATCCCGAGAATGGGATTACCTTGGAAGAGATCCAGCAAGGCGTGATCAGCATGATTGATGAAATCGTCTCGACGGAGTCTACCCTGATCCTGTGCACTCTGCCCCCTCGCGTGGATTCCTGCGGGGACACGGAGTCCCCCACCACGGAAGAATACAACGCGTGGTTGAGGGCCTATGCCGGTCAAGGGGGGATTCCTCTTGTGGACATCTATGACGACTTCATCTCCACGCCCGGTTGGGGGCCTCTGTATTTCGGGGGGCAGTGTCTTCATCCGATCATCGAAGGTCACATGAGGATCGCGGAGCTCGTGAATGAGAAGATCGTCGAGCTCTCTCTGCCCACGTGCACGGATCTCGACACAGATGGATACGGTGACCCTGCGGCGCCGCCCTGTCCCCACCCGGAACCGGACTGTGATGATTCGGATCCTGACATCCATCCGGGAATCATCGAGGCCGCGTATGGTGACCCGGTCTGCAGCGACGGGTTGGACAATGATTGTGACGGCGATGTGGATCTGGCGGACAGCGGTTGCCGGGAATGCATCGGGCCTGAGGACTGTGATGACGGCCTGTGGTGCAACGGGGAGGAGGATTGCGTGGGCTATGTCTGTCAGGCAGGTTCCCCACCCGATTGCGACGATGCGGTAGGCTGCACCGACGACACCTGCAACGAGGACACCGACGCTTGCGACAACCTGCCGAATGATGCGCTCTGCGATGACGACAACCCATGCACGAACGATGTGTGCGATCCGCTGGCCGACTGCGAGAATGCCTGCAATGCCGCCGGACCGGAAGATCCATGCTGCCAGGATCCGGTGTGCTCGAGTACCCCGGTGTGTGAACCCCCACCCTAGGAGGCTGTTGAAAAAGTCCCATCTGCGGCGTTCGGCTTCATCCCTCGTCATTCAACGTACAGTAAGTACGCCTCATTCCTCGGGATTTTGCCTGCCTTGCATCTGGAACTTTTTGAACAGCCTCCGCCACTTTTTCAACGGGCTG
>JAUWSZ010000597.1 GCA_030609865.1 bacterium
GACCCATACCCTCGACGTCTCGAACAACTCCTTTTCTTCAAGGGTGGCGATCGAAATCCAGGCATGGATCTTCTGGTTAGGATTCCTCCCTGGTTGGTAGTATCTCTGCCTCCATAACAAGTTAAACTAACTTCTTAGCTTATATGAATTGATACTTGATAGTTTACCCGTATCTATACGAATATACACAGCTATCCAACCTAAATTATGGCCAGGGCCGTGCATCCGCCCCCAGAACACCCCTGGACAAAACGTCTGATAATGGATATTATGTAAACTTTAATATGCGCGCGGTGCGGTCCGCTACTGCCCAGCGCCGCGAACGCCCCCTTCCTCCGCTATTCACTCAGCAATTCCACTGCCTTCCTAAAATGAACCTGTTCGTCAATCGTATAGAAAGAAGAAGGCTTTCTCCAAGATATAGATTCGGATATAATTCTCAATTACGGATCTTAAGAACGCATAGATGCACAAAATTCGATCACCCTTCCTATCCTCTTCTCACGAAAGGAATGACGGCATGAGCACAAAGTTGGATCACCTCGAGGCGGAAGTCATGAAGCTTGACACGAGATCTCGAGCACGGCTTGCTGAAAAACTGATCAGGAGCCTTGATGCCCTGTCGGATGCCGAGAATGCTGGATTGTGGGCTGAGGAAGCGCAAAGGAGAGATGCTGAGATGGATGCGGATCCAAGTATCGGTCGTTCCGCAGAAGAGGTGCTGCGAAAGGCCCGATCGAGGATATCGTGAACCTAAGAGTATCCTTAACAGACAAAGCTTACCGGCACGAATCGGGAGGACCCTCTGTTAGGATGGAAAAGATGAACGCAGGAGGGTTGCCTGGCCGGAACTCAGCCTTTAACCTTGAAGATTTTGTCCCCTTCTCGCACCCGATCGCTCACCTGGATGCCAATGAGGTCACCCGACTTTGCCTCGTCGATCGACTCTTTCTCGATCTGCATGGAGCTCACCGTTTCCTCGAGGTCTGTGGTGTGCCCTTTGATGTGGATCGTATCCCCGATCCGTAATGTACCTCCGGTGATCTCCACGGCTGCCACACTCGGCTTGGCGAAAAACTTGACGACCTTTCCGACCAGTTCCTCGTCCATGACACTCCCCCCTAAAAAAACTCTCCGTGCCGTCCTGCCCAGGCTCCCCGTTCTTGAACTTGTCGACAAGCTCAAGGATCGTGTTCAGCCGATTGGGCTGCTTCCGCTCTTTGAAGAGGCGATCGAGCGTCTCTTCAGACAACCGGGCCTTCAGGTACGCGGCCACGTCGAAGCCCTCCCACCAGCAGTCGAGAATCTTGTAGCATGGGGTCGGATTACCCGGAGCCATGCAATACCGGAACGGCACCGTCCCGCCCAACCTCGGGCAACGGGTGTCCAATTCTTCGGGCTTCTTCGATTTCATAGACCGGGTGGACATGCGTATCGAATTTCCATTCGAGCAACTGAAACCCCTAGCGACTCTTCAACAACGCAGGCTTGGGGAAGTCCTTGAAGACTTCTTCCGCCTTCTCGAGCATTTCGTCCGGCAGTTCATAGTCCTCGATCTGTTTCGACAGATAACGATCATAGGCCCCGAGGTCGATCAGGCCGTGCCCGCTCCAGTTGACAAGGATCACCTTCTCCTTGCCTTCTTCCTTCGCCTTCTTCGCCTCGTCGATTACGCAGGCAAGGGCCTGGTTCGTCTCGGGTGCCGAAATGTAGCCCTCGGTTTGTGCCCAGAGCATTCCGGCTTCGAAGCTCTCCAACTGATGATAGGACCGAGCCTCCATGATCCCTTCCGACACGAGTTGACTGACCTGAGGAGCCATCCCATGATACCGAAGGCCCCCGGCATGGATCGGTGGCGGCACGAAGGCGTGGCCGAGGCTGTGCATGGCGATCAGGGGCGTAAACTTCGCGATGTCCCCATGGTCGTAAACAAAGGGAGCTTTCGTCAGCGTAGGACAGGCCTTGGGCTCCACAGGGTAGATCTTGATCTCCTTCCCGTTGATCACGTCGTGGACAAAAGGGAAGCTCAACCCCGCGAAGTTGCTCCCGCCGCCGGCACAGCCGATGAGGATGTCGGGATATTCCCCTATCTTCTCCATCTGCTTCTTCGCCTCGAGGCCGATCACGGTCTGATGCAGGAGGACATGGTTCAGAACACTTCCCAGAGAGTACCTTGTATCCTCAGGACCGACTGCCATCTCGATCGCCTCGCTGATGGCGATCCCCAACGAGCCCGGCGAGTCCGGGTCCTTTTCCAGGACCGCTCGACCCGACTGGGTCTCTTCGCTCGGGCTGGCCACACATTTGGCGCCCCAGGTCTCCATCATCGTCCGTCGATACGGCTTCTGCTGGAAGCTGATCTTCACCATGTAGACCTTGAGCTCCAGGCCGAACAGGGAGCAGGCAAAGGCAAGCGCGCTTCCCCACTGCCCTGCCCCCGTCTCGGTGCAGATCTTCTTGATGCCGAACACCTTGTTGTAGTAGGCCTGCGGGATCGCCGTATTCGGCTTGTGGCTCCCCGGCGGGCTCACCCCCTCGTTCTTGTAGTAGATGCGGGCCGGCGTACCGAGTGCCTTCTCCAGGGCCTCTGCACGCACGAGCGGCGTGGGACGCCAGATGAGGTATTTCTCGATGACCTCGTCCGGGATGTCGATCCAGCGCTCGGCGCTCGCCTCCTGTTCGATGAGATTCATCGGGAAGACCGGTGCGAGATCCCCCGGCTCCAGCGGCGAACCGTCAGGCCTGAGCGGAGGGTTCATTTTGATATCCGCCATAATGTTGTACCACTGTCTCGGAATCTCCTGTTCGTCCAAAAGGATCTTCTTCGCCATCGTTTCTTCCTCCGCTAGCAGGCATTTCCAATTGATCTTGCTTCGCCGAAATGCCCAGAGTTGTGCTTTTACGAAAGGTAGCAAACAGAATTTCCTAAGTCAACAACGGCACCCCTCAGGGGCAGAGCCTCCGCCCTTCCCTGCCCCACTGCCTCCTTCCTTTATTTCCGTGGAGCAAACTGGTAAATAGCTTCGAGGAAACATCCATGACAGGACGAGACGGACACCCTCACTCCCCGCC
>JAUWSZ010000616.1 GCA_030609865.1 bacterium
AAGCCTCCATTTCCTTTGTCGGAACCTCCTCCTCATCGTCGAAGAACCCGACACTCGCCTCCAGATAGGGCTTGTCCTCATGGAGGTGCTCAATCATGAATCGGCGCTCGCCCTTTGTCAGGATGTCCATGCGTCCGTCCGGATATTGCTTGATCACTCGAACGACCCGGGCCGTGCATCCCTTGGATTCCATTTCCGTGCCATTGTAGTAGATCACACCACACTCCTGATCCTGATCGAGACATTCCCCGATCATCGTCTTGTATCGTTCCTCGAAGATGTGCAGTGGCAGGAGCACTTCGGGCAACACGACGACCCCGAGCGGAAACAACGGAATCCTGTTCGTTACAGGCATAGCAGGAACCCCCTCGTGTCGCGAAAGCGGTCTTTCCGGGGCAAGTCTTTTCCAGGCCTGATGCCTTCTTTGATTCATCGGAGACCCAAAAGGGATCAACCCCTGTCCCTGCTAATCTACCTCTCAACGACCCGAACGAACCGCGGCCAGTAAATCCGCAGATCCCTCTCGTGGTCCTCCAGGTTCCACGAGTTGACCGCATAGGTGATGACCACCTCGCTGTCCCCTCGCGCGAACTCAGGATGTGCTTTGCCCGCATAACAGAAGTATTCATCACTCCATGTGACTTCGGGGCACCGGTACAGGGTCATCGGCCTGCCCCAGGGCCCTTCTGGGTGCCGGGCCAGTCGCGCAAGGACCTCTTCGGAGAGCCCGCAATGGCTGTACACGGCCAGGAAGCGGTTCCGGCCCGGCAGGAACGAAACCGACATCTCGGTGGCTGCCCCGTCGAACAGGGCCTTGGACCCTCCCACGTCTTCCACCCACACATCCCCGGAAAAGAATCGCCACGCTGAGAAATCCGCCTCCTCCAGGGATTCGACGGGCGTCCTTGCCACCAGGAGGCTTCGCCCTTCAACGCCCCGGGCCCAGTCCTCTCTGACTCCGTACACATACAGGAACCCTTCGTGGGACAGGCACCCGACCCCAAAGGTCAGGTCCCCGTTCAGCGTGTGCTCGAAGAACGGCACCCTGGACGGCTTCGCCTTCCATGCCCCGGGCGTGTCATCCGGGTTGGAAACCCGGAAGAGCCAACACCCTGAGGTTTCAAAGCCCAGTTCGGAATCGTTTCCTACGAACTGACCGAAGAAGATGTACAGGGAATCCCCAACGCGTTCGCCGCTCAACGGCCACAGCCATCCGGATCCTTCGGGCGGCAGAAAGGGGGCCTTCGGCCCATCATCGCCCTCCCTCCAGGGCCCATCATCGCCCTCCCTCCAGAAGAATTCGATCTCTCCCGGTTTGTCCTTGTCGATCGCCTGGAGGGCAAGGCTGTTTCGGATCACCCTCCCCTCTTCCCGACCTCTCGCCTCCGGGTCCGTAATCCAGGTATCCCCGAAGAGCCACAGGGTGGTCGAGCTCGACAACGGAATCGAGTAGGATCCATCAGCGCCACGCCAGCGAGCATCCGCACGCTGGAAGGCCTTCTCCCAATCCGGCATGGGCTCCGCACGCCAGTGGGGGGCGTCCGCACCCGTCAGCCAACCCATTCCCGCACAGCCGACGAGGATGAGGCAAACAGCAGCCACGAGCCGGAGACATGCCGGCTGCCTTCTCATTTCTTTGACCCCCTGTTCGTTTACCCTTTGACCTTTACCCTTTACCCTTTGACCTTTACCCTTTAACCTGGCTCAATATAGAACCATCCACCACAGAAGGCCAGCAGGCTCAGGGGGAGGAATGTATGGCTGGTGATCTCAAGGGGGTCCGCGCTCTCGTCACAGGCGCCGGCTCCGGCATCGGACGGGCGGTAGCCAGAAGGCTCGCCGCGGGAGGCTGCCGAGTGGCAGCCGCGGACGTGCAGGAAGATCGGGTGAGAGCAGTCGCCCGGATGATCCGCGACGAGGGAGGCGATGCCCTCGCAATCACGGCGGATGTGGCGAAACAGGAGGATGTGGATCGCATGACCGCCGAAACCGTTTCTGCCTTCGGCGGCCTGGACGTAGTCGTCAACAACGCAGGCGTCGGTTCCATCGGCTTCATCGAATCGGTGCAGGACCCGGAGATCGAACGTGTCTTCGGGGTGAACCTGGTGGGGGTCATCCGCGTCACGCGAGCCGCCACGCCCCACCTGAAAGACTCGGGCAGGGGAAGGATCGTGAACGTCGCCTCCGTGGAGGGCATACGCGGATCAGGGCTCTTGCCGGTCTACAGTGCGACCAAGGCGGGCGTGATCGGGGTGACGAGGGCCAATGCGGTTGAACTCGCCCGGTTCGGAGTCACGGTCAACGCCGTGTGCCCGGGCCCGATCCAGACAGAGATGCTGGCCCCCCTCGTGGCGGACGAACGCTATCGGGAGAAGTTGATCAAGGGGGTGCCCATGCGAAGGCTCGGCGTGCCCGAAGACGTGGCCGGTGCGGTGGCCTTCTTTGCCTCGGAGGAGTCCTCCTTCATCACCGGGAATGTGCTCGTCATCGACGGAGGGATGACGGTGAAGGCCCTGTAAAATCAGGGGCCAGGGATCAGGCCCCGCCCCCGCACTACTCGGCTTTCGCAGCATTGATATCCACCTTTGAGGCACAGAGTCTACCACTTATTATGAGATTGTGATACCTGGCACCGATGCGAACGAGCCGAACGCCTTCTGCGCTTCGAGAAAACGCTTCGCATTGTTGATTGCGCTCTGGATCTTCAGACGATTGCGGATGATGCCGGGGTCGGCGAGCAGCCGTTGTATATGGCGCTGTCCGTAGCGAGCGATCTTCGCCGCGTCGAAGTCGTGAAAGGCCTTGCGGAAATTCTCGCGCTTGTGAAGGACGGTCGACCAGCTCAGGCAGGCCTGCATTCCTTCGAGTATCAGGAATTCGAAGAGCTTCGGATCGTCGTGCAGGGGCACGCCCCACTCTTCGTCGTGGTAGGCGATCATGAGTGGATCTTTGGTCGGCCATGCACAGCGTTTGCGT
>JAUWSZ010000453.1 GCA_030609865.1 bacterium
GATAAGAGCCCTTTCCTCGTGCAGGAACGGCCCCTCATCCGACGGCGGCATCTTCCGGGTGTAACAGACCTCCACGACCCCGGTCTTCTTTCCCGTGATCATGATGTCTGCGGACTGTTTGTAGCCCGTCTCTTTGAAGCCGGAACTCCTGTATTCCTTCTCCTCGAAGATGATCCGGGCGCATGTCACTTCCGGATACTGCCAGGAGGGGGGAAGGAGTTCCACGGCCCCCTGCAGGATGGCGTCCAGATTGGGCTCATAGCGCTCCACGAGCTTGGCGATTCCATACAGGCACCGCAACTCCTTCACCCTTTCGCGAAGGGCGTGTTCCGCACGCATTCTTTTCGCAGTGGTGCTCAGCCTTTCGGCCACCGCGTTGATAAGAGCCCTTTCCTCGGTCAGGAACGGTCCTTCGTCTGACGGCGGCATTTCCCGCGTGTAGTAGACCTCTACGACCCCGGCCTTCTTGCCCCTTGTGAGGATGTCCGCGGACTGCTTGTAGCCCGTCTCCTGGAAGCCGGGACTCTTGTACTCCTTCTCTTCGAAGATGATCCGGGCGCATGTCACTTCCGGATACTGCCAAGAGGGGGGCATGAGTTCCACAGCCCCCTCAAGGATGGCGTCCAGATTGGGCTCATGGCGCTCCACGAGCTTGGCGATTCCATACAGGCACCGCAACTCCTTCACCCGTTCGCGAAGTGCGTGTTCTATCTGTTGTCGTTCGTTCTTTTTCTTTGCTTTTCCTGCTTCGCTCATCTTTTCAAAACCCTCATATTGCCTATTATATATAGGTAATTTATAGGCAGGAAGTGTATATCGTACTACCTACATAAGATAGGCATTATATAGGCTTACATTCAGTATTGTCAAAAAGCAAGAATGAGGCGATCCTGGCTATTCGAGGCATGTCGAAGTCTTCATCGACACCGGACAGGAGAGTAAGGAGTAAGCCATGGAAGCGTATGTTCTGGAAGAAGTATGGAACGGCAGGCAGAAACAGCCGCAGCAACTCATCGAGGTCCTGCTGGACGTGCAGGAAAGAAACGGCTTCTGCTCCGAAGGGGCCTTGCGGGAGATCTCGCAAGAACTCGCCGTGCCTCTGATCGAGGTCTGGCGTGTGGCGAACTTCTACAAGGGCCTTTCGCTCCATCCCAGGGGAAAGCATCTGATCACCGTCTGCCTGGGCACCGCCTGTCACGTGCGGAGTGCCGCCCTCCTGGTGGAAGAGTGCTTTTCCCAAATCCGCATGGAAACGGGCGACACCTCCGTGGACGGCCTTTTCACGATCGAGAAGGTGAATTGCCTGGGAGCATGTGCCCTCGGTCCGATCGTTGTTCTGGACGGGGTCTATCACCATCACATGACGCCTGCAAAGCTCCGCAGGCTCATCAAATCCGCCTACAAGCTCGAAGAGGAGACGATGTCCGATGCCGCATATCACAACCCCGCATGAGTTGACGGACCTCCGGAGCAAGATTTCTATCGGCGCCGGAAAGGTGACCCACACACTGGCGATCTGCAACGGCACCGGGTGTCAGGCATCCCGGTCCACGCCCGTTGTGGAAGCCCTGAAAGAGCAACTCTCCGAACAGGGCCTGGAAGAAAAGGTCAGAATACGGGTCACGGGCTGCCAGGGCTTCTGCGAACAGGGGCCGGTTGTCGTGGTCGACCCGGGAGACATCTTTTACTGCCGTGTAGCCCCGGAAGATGCGGCGGAACTTGTTTCGTGTGTGTCCCGGGGCGAAGTGATCGAGAGGCTCCTGTACGTGGATCCCGTGTCCCAGGAAAGGATGCGCACGGAATCGGATATTCCCTTCTTTCGTTCGCAGGAACGCATCCTTCTCGGCCAGAACAGGCAGGTCGATCCATGCGCCATCGAAGACTACATCGCGATTGGCGGCTACAAGGCACTGGCAAAGGTGCTGACCGGCATGGAGCCCGAGAGGGTCATCGACGAAATCAAGGCCTCCGGCCTCCGGGGACGAGGCGGTGCAGGATACCCGACGGGCCGCAAGTGGGAGTCCTGCAGGGCCGCGCCCGGCGACTTGAAGTACGTCATCTGTAACGCCGACGAAGGAGATCCGGGGGCCTATATGGACCGTTGCGTCCTCGAAGGAAACCCGCATCTTGTGATCGAGGGCATGCTGATCGGCGCCTGGGCGATCGGCGCCCAAGGAGGCTACATCTACGTCCGCAAAGAATACCCCCTTGCCGTCCGGAACGCGCGGACCGCGATTGCCCAGGCCAGAGAGTACGGTCTTCTGGGCCGCAACATTCTGGATTCGGGGTTGTCCTTCGACGTCGAGATCGCTCGGGGCGGCGGGGCCTTCGTGTGCGGCGAGTCGACGGCCCTGATGGCATCCATCGAGGGACAGGTCGGTGACCCGTCCCCCAAGGATGTGCACACGGTCGAGAAGGGACTCTGGAACAGGCCCACCAACCTGAACAACGTGGAAACGTGGGCGAATATACCTTTCATCATCAAGAACGGCGCCGCCTGGTTCTCCGCAAGGGGCACCGAGCACAGCAAGGGAACGAAGATCTTTGCCCTCACCGGCCGGATCAAGAACACGGGCCTCGTCGAGGTCCCCATGGGCACCTCGCTCCGCAATATTATCTTTGACATCGGCGGCGGGGCCACGAACGGTACGGCCGTCAAGGCGGTGCAGACGGGCGGGCCTTCCGGCGGCTGCCTGCCGGCGTCTCTTTTCGATCTTCCCGTGGATTTCGAGACCCTCAGCGAGGCGGGCTCCATGGTCGGCTCCGGCGGCATGGTCGTCATGGACGAACGGACGTGCATGGTGGACGTGGCAAAGTACTTCCTCGAATTCCTCCAGGAAGAATCCTGCGGCAGTTGCGCGCCCTGCAGGATCGGATTGAGCAGGATGCTGGAAATCGTGACGGACATCGCAGAGGGACGGGGCCGGCCCGAGCAGATCGACCTGCTCGAAGAGCTGGCGGACACGGTCGCCCACACATCTCTCTGCGGGTTGGGCAAGACTGCACCCAACCCGGTGCTCTCCACGTTGCGCTATTTCCGCGACGAGTTCTTTGCCCATATCCAGGACCGAAAGTGTCCGGCAGGCGTCTGTCGTGCCCTCACGGTCTACACCATCGACCCGGAGAACTGCAACGGGTGCGGGCTCTGCCTTCGCGCCTGCCCCGTGGGGGCGATCAGCGGAGCCAAGAAGGAGCCCCATGTCATCGACCCGGAAACATGCACACGTTGCGGCATTTGTCGAAGTGAGTGCCAGTTCGACTCAATCTATGTCAATTAGGAGGGAATCAAGGTGCAACACTACATTACGGTGAGTATGGACGGCGCAAAACTGAGGACGCCACAGGGTGTATCGGTATTGGATGTGGCGATTGAATATGGCGTCTGTATTCCGCACCTGTGCCATGTCTCCAACCTCACGGACATCGGAGCATGTCGTTTGTGCATCGTCGAGCACGTGAGCAACGGCAGATCCAAAATCACCACCTCCTGCACACTGGAGGTCAAGGAAGGCATGGTGATTCGCTCAAACTCGGACCGGGTCAGGGCCCTGCGGAAGAATGTGGCGGAACTCCTCGTTGCAGAAGCGCCCAACTCCCGAGCCATACAGGATGTTGCACTGCGGTGTGGGGTCACGAACGTGCGCTACCCGTTCCGCAACAAGGACTGCGTCCTCTGTGGACGGTGTGTTCGTGTTTGCGCCGAAGTCTGGCAGGCGAAGGCGATCGGATTCGTCGGCCGCGGCAAGGATCGCCACGTCGATTTTCCCTTTGCCACCCGCCCTGAA
>JAUWSZ010000447.1 GCA_030609865.1 bacterium
CAGGGAGACCGAGATCTTGTAGACGTCTTCTTCCGATTCCGGATCGAGATCGATCTCGATCCCGGAGAATTTCGCTTCCGGTTTTTCGTCCTCTTGGTCGACCTTTTCGGTGGCCCGCAAGACGGCGATGCTTTCCTGGGTCTCGGATGCGGGCTCGATCACGATCCACTCCCAGGGGTCCTGGGGGAACTCTCCCCCCGCATTCAATTCCCCGATGCCCACCAGCGTGCAAGGACATCGGTCCGCGTTGATCAGCGGCTCTTCCGCTACGCAGTGGCATTCCCATCCCGACAATTTGGGCTGGCCCCGATCGTCGGCAGCCCTCGCACGGACCCGCAATTCCTCTCCGAAAGGCAGCGTTGCTTGCTGGTCCTTGTCGAGGGCAGGGAAGATCTCCTGGATTTGAAGCTCCGGGGCCCGGTCCGTCTTCGTTGAAGGCAGGAACACGATGGGCACGTTCGTTCGCGTCCAGTTCCCCTGCACATCGAGGGCCACCACCGCGATCGAGTTGGGAATCCCTCCCCCCTCCTCCTCCGGTTCGTCCACGATCCCATCCCCGTTCCAGTCCGAAACGTAGACGATGGTTGTCGCAAACGCGCCCGAGAGAGAAATACCGTTGGGATCGAAATAGAAAAACCGGCTCCTGCTGCTTTCCGGGCCCTCGGAAAGTCTGAAGGCCAGGGACCGAACCTCCCCACTGAAGCTCTCCACGCTTCCTGCCACGTTCTGTGCCGGCTCGGAGGTCAGGATCAAGTCTTCGTCCTCCCCGTCCACTTCAAGGTCCGGCACCTGGGTCGCCATTACGGGCGAGAAGAGGAGCTCGCGGGATACCTGTGAATAACGAAACACCTCTGTTTTCTGATCGGGCACGTCTTCGGCGGAAACCACATAGCGATACGTTGCCGCGCCTTTGTCGTCGATCATGTCTTGTCGGACCCTTGGATCGAAAATCTGGAATTCCTCTTCAAAGTCCCCTGTCCTCGCGTCCCATTTCAGGAAAAAATCGTTGTTCCACTTCACCAGGGAACTCCAGGTGGCGGACGGAGGAACGTCCATCTCCACCCCTTCCGGCGCCTCGACTGCGATCTGGAACGCCTCGTCCCCCGAACGGAGGGCCAGGAAGTCCCCCGAACGGAGAGGCAGCCACGGCCCGCCGGCAACCTTCCGCTGAAACAGGGACCAGAGAAACGGATTCGGACCCTCTGTCAGGCTGAACACCCTCAAGATTCGGTAGTCTTCCTCGATCTGAATCGGATCGCTCTCCGACTCCGGAACGAGAAGATCCTGCGCCTCCGACACCTGGATCTCCAACTCGTATTCCTCGCCCTCGCTCGTCACCAGCGTCAACAGGAACACATCCCCCCGTATCAGTCTTCGGGCGGGAAGCAGGGGATTGCACTCGAAGAACCCCTCCTGGGTTTCTTCGCAGCTCATCTCGCACTCGTAGAACTCTTTCGTCCCTTCCGAACACTCCACGAATCCATCCTCATCCACATCGCCACGCTCCCCGATCCAGGTAATCCGCGGGGAAATCACGGCCGTGTTGTCCTTTATGTTTCCCCGGATGCGGACGGGCGATTGAGGTGCAACCTCCCCGTCCTCGATGAACACCCAACTGCCGTCACCCGTGAGGGAATCCCAGTAGGAAAGACGCACGTTCGTAATTTGCGGTGCTTCCGGGTTTCCGCAGCCGAGCGACAGGAGGGAAAAAACGAAGAACGCCCCGCCAATTGCGATCGCTGCCCGAAGATTACTCGCTCGCATTGCTCTCCCATTTCTCCTTCGCCAAGAGGGAACCCAAGACGCCCCGGGACCCCTATCCTTCGCGTTCGCGGACGGCGTCGTGAAACAGCGTGAGTTCCGGCTGGAAGATCAGATCGACCGTTCCGACCGGCCCGTTGCGCTGCTTGCCTATGATCAGCTCTGCCTTGCCTCGACACTCGGGCTTGTCCCGGAAGTAGAATTCCTCCCGGTAGATGAAAGCGATCAGATCCGCATCCTGTTCGATCGCCCCGGACTCGCGCAGGTCTGCCAGCATCGGCCTCTTGTCCGGCCGGTTTTCCACCCCGCGGTTGAGCTGTGAAAGGGCCATGACGGGTATGTTCAGCTCTTTCGCCAGCTGCTTCAGGGAACGAGAGATCTCGGAGATCTCCTGAACGCGGTTCTCGACCTTTCCCGTTCCCTGCATGAGCTGCAAATAGTCTACGATGACGAGTTCGATCTGATGTTCCAGCTTCATCTGGCGCGCCTTGCCGCGCATCTCCCGCACGTGCATGCTCGGCGAGTCATCGATGAAGATGGGTGCCCTGGAGAGGACGTCGGCTGCCTTGGTGAGCTTCGGAAAATCCGATTTTTTGAGGTACCCGGAGCGCAGCTTGGACGCGTCGATCCTGGCCTCTGCGCAAAGCATGCGAGTGGCCAGCTGTGCCCTGGACATCTCCAGCGAGAAGATCGCAACCGGAACGTTATCATTCACAGCAACGTTGCGGGCAATGTTCAGGGCAAGGGCCGTCTTTCCCATGCTCGGCCTGCCAGCGATGATGACGAGATCCGAGCGCTGCAACCCGGATGTCTTGTGATCGAAGTCCGCGAATCCGGTTCCAACACCGGAGGGCATTCCCTGCCTGTCGTAGAGTTCCTCGATCGACTGGAACGTCTCCTGCAGCACCGAGCGGAGGGGCACGAAGCCCTGTCGTTGCTGTCTGCGGGAGATCTCCAAGATGGACTGCTCTGCCTTGTCGAGGAAGGCAACCGCGTCCTCGGGCTCCTCGTAGCCTTGCCGGGCAATCTCTGTGGCGGCTTCGATCAACTGTCGTAGAACAGATTTTTCCTTGACGATCTTCGCATAGTAAAGGATGTTGGCGGCGGTGGGCACCTCGTCAGCGAGTGCGGCAAGGTAGACCGCGCCCCCCACGTCCTGTAATGCGCCCTTCCGGTTCACCTCCTCGGTGAGTGTGATCAGATCCACCGGGTCGCGTCGCTCGAAAAGGTCGATCATGGCCTGGTAGATCTTGCGGTGGGCATTCCGGTAGAAATCCTCTCCCTGGAGAATCTCCATCACGTTGGCCATCGCCTGGTTTTCGAGAAGGATCCCACCGAGGACCGAACGTTCCGCCTCGAGGTTCTGTGGGGGCACCCGTTCCAGAAAGCCCATACCCCGTATCCCTCAATCGAGTAGGATCCTGATCATTCCTTGACGACCCAGACTTTGATGTTTCCTGTCACGTCCGCGTGGAGCTTCACAGGCACGGTGTACACCCCGAGCTTCTTTATCGGTTCCTCCAGCAAGATACGCTTTCGGTCGAGCGAAACACCTTCCTCTCTGAGGGCCTCCTCGATGTCCCGGGAAGTCACGGAACCGAAAAGCTTCTCTTCGTCTCCTGTCTTCCTCGAGATCGTACAGGAAACGGAATCCAGGCTCCCTGCCAACTCCTCGGCATCCTTCCTGTGTCTGTCCATCCTTGCCTGAATGAGCTTCTTCTGGTGGCCCTGCTCTTTCAGGTTCTTCGTGGATGCCTTTACGGCCAGCCCGCGTGGCAACAGGTAGTTCCTTCCGTATCCACCGGCCACCTCCACGACCTCACCGATCTTGCCCAGATTCTCTACATCTTCTCGTAATATCAGCTTCACTTTCGGTTCCTCCCCGCGAGAAGCAGGCAATCCTCTTCCTGTTGGGATCCCTGGCAATCGAAATGGGTTGTTCGTCTAAAAGAAAACAATGACTGTATCCAGCTACGAAAGCGTCGGCCGGAACGGTGCAATGATGAGCAACAGGAACCTACGGTCTAGGAGGCTGTTGAAAAAGTACCATCTGCGGCGTTCGGCTTCATCCCTCGTCA
>JAUWSZ010000611.1 GCA_030609865.1 bacterium
CCAGGTACAGGGCCTTCTGTTCGTCTGTCCCGTGTTCTTCGACCAGCTTGCCTGCCCCGTGGTTCAGGGTGGGGTAAAGGGCAAAGGCACAGTTGGCGGCAAAGAACATCTCGTAGGCCGCTGTACAGAGTGAGGTGGGGAGCCCCTGTCCCCCAACCTCCATGTCATCCGACGGGCATATCCAGCCACCCTCACACATCGCCTGATAGCATGCCTGGAAGGATTCCGGCAGGGTCACCTTCCCGTCCGCGTACTGGGCGCCTATCCGGTCTCCGTCCACATTCGTCGGGGCCAGCACGTTCTCGGCGAGCCGGTGGGCCTCGGTGAGGACCATCTGGAAAACCTCGTCGGAGTGCTCCTTGAACGCCTCCGTCTTCGTCAGCTCACCGATATCGAGCTGATCAAACAGCACGAACCGCGCATCCCTTTCATCCACAAGCAGGCTCATTTTACCTTCCTCCTTCTCTCATTGTCGCGTCTGCGATATCCTGTGGGGTCGCTCCCAGCCACCCAACCCCTCCTGGATTCCCGCCTGCGCGGGAATGACAAACAGGAGGGCAGGACGGCCCGTTGCTCAAGGAATTCCCGTTTGCACATGACGGCCGAGGTGCTCGGGAGATTGCCGCGTCGCCCAAGGGCTCCTCGCAACGTCCGCAAGAATCGGATATTGCGAGGAACATAGTGACGCGGCAATCTCCCGGCTTCCTGCCGTACGCCCGCAACGTGCGCTACTTGTATGCACGTACTTCTACGACAGAGCACGAGCCCCTCGCATAATCCCGGATATTGCGAGGAACATAGTGACGCGGCAATCTCCCGGCTTCTTGCCGCACCGGATCTCTTAGTCTGCCTCGCCCGCAATATCGTCGTATAGATCCTGCCAGGCCGGATTCATGGACTCGATCAGCTCGACCTTCTTACGCCTCGATCCGGCCTTGATCTGCTTCTCGCGCTGGTTTGCGCTTTCGGGATCTTCGTATACCTCGTAATAGACCAGCTTGCCCGCTTGATAGCGACTCGTGAAACCTCCTCCCACTCCCTCGCGGTGTTCCCACACGCGCCTGATCAAGTCGTTCGTAACTCCCGTATACAGGGACGTGTCATTCTGGGTCGTCATGATATAGAGATAGTATTGCTGGTGTGTCATTTTCCTCTGTGCACGGAGATTGCCGCGTCGCCTCCGGCTCCTCGCAACGTCCGAAAGAATCGAATATTGCGAGCCGAAGGCGCGGCAATCTCCCAGCTTCTTGCCGCACGTCCGCCAATTGTATTCGCCTACCCCTGTGAAAGAGCGCGAGCCCCTCGCATAATCCCGGATATTGCGAGGAACGTAGTGACGCGGCAATCTCCCAGCTTCTTGGCATTCCCTCTCCCTCTTGAGAGGGAGAGGGTCAGGGTGAGGGTGTGATAGAAGCCCCCCTCCTGACCTTCTCCCCAGGGGGGAGAAGGAATTGCCTGGATGCCAATGGATTCGCTCAGAAGGCGGCGTTTGGGATCTCCAGGGGCGCGGTCTCCTTCTTCTTGATCGCTTCCACCTTGCCCGCCACGATCGGGAGCAACCGGCCGATGTAGAATCTCGCCGTTGCGACCTTCCCCTCCAGGTAGGCGGCATCCGGATTCTTCTCGACGAGGCCTGCCTGCTCTTCCTTCGTCTTGGCACCGGCCTCCTCGTACACCTTCTCGACCTTCCCGAGAGCGATCTCCGCCTGCCACAGGTGCAGCCAGCCCAACAGCACATCCCCGAAGATCTCGAGGAGAGGCACGGACTCGAGGAAGCCCGCCGGGATCTCGCCGCCGGCCACGACCGAAGTGACATGCGTGATCGCGTCCTGCAGCCATCCGTAGCTCTCCTCGACCGTTGCGGCATACGACCCGAGAACCGGGTGCGCCTTCGTCCTCTCCACCACGGGCATCATCTCGCCCAACAAGGCCTTCACCCCTGCCCCCTTGTCACGAAGGATCTTCCGGCTGAGCAGGTCCATCGCCTGGATGCCGTTCGTGCCTTCGTAGATCGAGGCGATCTTGCAGTCCCGGGCAAACTGCTCCACAGGGTACTCCGAACAGAACCCGTAACCACCGTGCACCTGAATCGCCTGCTCACAAACATCGTAGGACATGTCACTGCCGTAAGCCTTGCAGATCGGGGTCAGAAGTTCTGCCAGCACCGTCCAGCGCTTCTTCTCCTCCTCGTCCGTCGCGGCCCGCTCCCGGTCGAAGCAGAGCCCCGTGTAGTACATCATGGCGCGCATGCCTTCCACGTAGGACTTCATCCACAGCAGCATGCGCCTGACATCCGGATGCTCGATGATGGCAACCTGATCGGCTCCTCCCTTCCCGCCTGTAAGCGCCTGCCCCTGCATCCGCTCTTTGGCAAACTTCAGTGCGTGCAGGTCGGCCGTCGACCCGATTCCCTGTCCCTGGAGCCCCACGTTGAGCCGCTCTTCGTTCATCATGATGAACATGATCGCCAATCCCTGTCGTTCGCTTCCCAGGAGTTCGCCCACACACTTGCCGTTCTCCCCGAAATACAGCGTGCAGGTCGCTGATCCCTTGATCCCCATCTTGTGCTCGATCCCGGTGCATTCCACATCGTTCCACTCCCCCAGGGACCCGTCCGGGTTGACCCGGAACTTGGGCACGAGAAAAATGGAAATCCCCTTGCTGCCCATCGGGTCTCCTTCGATGCGGGCAAGGACCGGATGGATGATGTTCTCTGTAAAATCGTGGTCCCCGGCCGTGATGAACTGTTTGGTGCCCTGGATCTGGAACGTGCCGTCCGGGTTCCGGATGGCCTTGGTCTTGAGCACACCCAGGTCGCTGCCGGCACCCGGCTCGGTCAGGCACATGGTCCCGGCCCACTCGCCCGAATAGAGTTTCTCCAGGTACAGGGCCTTCTGTTCGTCTGTCCCGTGTTCTTCGACCAGCTTGCCTGCCCCGTGGTTCAGGGTGGGGTAAAGGGCAAAGGCACAGTTGGCGGCAAAGAACATCTCGTAGGCCGCTGTACA
>JAUWSZ010000494.1 GCA_030609865.1 bacterium
AATATCGCTATGTTTCCCTTGCAGAGCTCGAGTTGTTCGGTGCTGTCCGGGGTTCCGTCGGAGATTTGCGCCGGGCGACAGGGGGAGGGAGAGACGGAGCCCAAGCAAATCGGAGAGGGAGCCCCGGACAGTACCGAACGGCAAGACTCTCCTGAAACATAGCGATATTTCCAAGTCACGCCACTAGGCCCCGCGAAATGAGACAAGTAACCTCCCCCACTATGAAATTATTCTTTCGCGGGCCCTCAGTCCAGGGGCAGGTCTGCCAGCTCGGCCTGGACCTCACTGTCCGAACTCTCGGTGATCTCCTTCCTGGTTTGCTTCAGCCATTCGAGGATCATCTCGTTCAGGAGAAGACCGAGTTCGCCCATCTGCCGCACATAGATCCCTTGCCTGTGCCACCTGCGCATGTTCTCGCGCCTCTTCTCGAGCTGGGTCTCGTACGATCGTATCTGCTCGTCCATGAGACCCAGGGCCCGCTCCTTGCTCCCGAAACCAAAGAAGACGAACCGCAGGAGGAAGGGGTCTCTCAACAGCATCGTGCCTTGTGGATCAGATGCGAGCCACCCGGTAAATGCCTCCTTTCCCGCTTCTGTGATGGAATAGAGCTTCCTCGACGGCGTTCCGGTCCGGGCGACTTCCGTCTTCGTGACCAGGCCCTCCTCTTCCATCTTCTTCAGGTTGGGGTAGATCTGGCCATAGTTGATCGACCACATGTGGCCGAAGTGCTGTTCCATGTGCCTTTTGATCCTGTATCCGTGCATATCCTGGTAGTGCAGCAGACCGAGTATTGCGTGCCGGACAGACATCGGAGTTCCTTACAGGAAGATACAGGGAATGGAGGCCGTATTGCCCGAATTCGATGGAACCTATGTTAAAAGTATATATATCAAAAGTATATATGTGTCAACGGGGTTGCTATCCGCTATTCCGTTCAACGGGTGAGGCGAGATTGTTGTCTAAACGTTCTGTATTCTCTAGAATGGGAGAAAGAACCTGGGTATTAGCAGTTAGGTATTAGCCCTCCCCACCCATCCGTTCAGGACGAGGACGAGGAGGAGGACGAGGACGATTGAGAGCCCCGGTGGCGGCAAAGGCTGGGAGCTAATACCTAATACCTAATACCTAACACCTAACAGCCAAGGCCTCTTGCATATCACACGGGTTGGATACGATGAAACTCACGAAAGAGCAATACATCCGGTACAGCCGTCAGATGATCCTGCCCGAATTACAGGGTGAGGGGCAGGAGAAGATCTTCCAGGCAAAGGTGCTCCTCGTGGGCCTGGGGGGGCTTGGGTCGCCGCAGGCGCTCTATCTTGCCGCCGCCGGCGTGGGGACCCTGGGCCTGTTGGACGGGGACCGGGTGGACCTGACGAACCTCCAGCGACAGGTGGTTCATTCTACCGACGACCTGGGTTTACCCAAGGTGATCTCCGCACAAAAAAGGATCCAGGCGATCAACCCGGAGGTGGAGGTTCGAACGCACGACGAGCGGCTCACCTCCGAGAATGCCATCGGCATCCTCTCGGAATACGATATCATCGTGGACTGCACGGACAACTTCCCGGCCCGGTACCTGATGAACGATGCCTGCGTGCTCCTGGGGAAGCCACTTGTTCACGGGGCCATCTACCGTTTCGAGGGCCAGGCCACGGTCTTCCACCCGGCCCGGGAGGGGCCCTGTTATCGTTGTCTCTTCCCTGTTCCTCCTTCGCCTGGGATGGTGCCGTCCTGCGCCGAATCCGGGGTCCTGGGTGTCCTGCCCGGCGTGGTGGGGTCGATCCAGGCCGCGGAGGTGACAAAGCTCATTCTGGGAGCAGGAAGGCCGCTGATCGGGCGGCTCCTGTTCTGTGATCTTCTCTCCACCCAATTCCAGGAACTGGTCATACGGAAAGACCCGGACTGCCCGGTCTGCGGAGGGAAGCCGAGCATCCGGGAGTTGATTGACTACGAGGAGTTCTGCGGCCTTCGTGCGCATGAAGGGGAGGGGTTGATCGAGAGGCCCGACCTTCCTTACGGGCTTCGGGTCATAGAGTTGGACCAGAAGATGCGGGCGGAGGAACCGATCCTCTTCCTCGATGTCCGGGAGGAATGGGAGCGATCGATCTATCCCTTCATGGACGGCATCCATATACCTTACAGCAAGCTTCATGAGGAGTGGCAAGGCCTGTTGCCCCACAAGGACCGGGAGATCGTTGTCTGCTGCCTGTTCGGGTGGAGAAGCTGGGAGGCGGCCCGACTCCTCACAGGCAAGGGATTCAAGAATGTGTTGAACCTTGAAGGTGGCTTGGAGGAGTGGACCCTGTACCAGGAGGAATCGATTCTGAAAAAGTCGACATGAAACATGCGAGCGTGGCGTTGAATCCAGACGGTCGGGGACCTGCGAGATGAAGCTCTGTTTTCTTTCGGGATTGAAGGAAATCGTCGGACAAGAGGAAGTCGAGATCGAGTACGCGGGAAGGCGGTCCGACCTGTTGGAAATCCTCAGCAGGAAGCATGGCGAGCGCCTTCGACGTCTGCTGCTCGACCCGGAGAACCCGGGAAGAAAGAGTGCCTTCGTCAAGGTTCTCGTCGAAGGAGAAGATGTGGGGAAGGCCGATCCTGAACTCAGGGGAGAGGAGACGATCTTCCTGTTTCTGCCCATTGCCGGAGGTTGAACATGGCCTTATCGTTGCGGGTCGGTTATCTCTCCACGCTCTATCACACCTCCCATCTGCTGCGGCAACTCCGGTGGATCGAGCAGGACCTCGAGGTCGATTGCAGGTGGCAGCTCTATGGCACCGGGCCTGAGATGGTCCATGCCTTCGAGGCGCAAGACATCGACATCGGCTACATCGGGCTGCCCCCCGCGCTCATCGGCATGGCCAGGGGCCTGCCCCTGGTCTGTGTGGGAGGGGGCCATGTGGAAGGAACCGTCATGGTCGCGGGCCCCTCCTTCAGGAGCCTCGCCGAATCGGAGGGTGCGCGCTCTTTCCTGCAACAGTTCCGAAATCGGCGCGTCGGCATTCCTGCGGCCGGCTCGATCCACGACGTGATCTTTCGCGCTCTCTTGATGGAGCACTCGATCGCTGAGGTGGAAGTCGTCAACACCCCCTGGGCCGATCTGATCCCCTACGCGTTCAGGAAGGGCGAGCTCCATGCGGCCGTGGGCACCCCTCCCTTGGCCCTTCTTTGCGAACGGGAGTGCGGGACCCGGATCGTAATGCCTCCTGAGGCCCTGTGGCCCTTCAACCCCAGCTACGGGATTGTTGTCCGGAAGGAAATGCTGAAACAGGAGGACCTGATCGAAGGGTTCCTGCGGCTCCACGAAGGGGCCTGCAACCTCATCCGTGAATCTCCGCAACGGGCGGCCCGGTGCACGGTCTCGGCACTTCCAGGCATGGATGAGCCTTTCGTACGAGGGGTCTACGCGGTCTCGCCCAAGTACTGCGCGTCCCTTCCGGAGGCATACGTCGAGTCAACGCTCGAATTTCTTCCCGTGATGAAGCAGCTTGGATACGCGAGCGACCTGCCACAACCTGAGGAAATTTTTGAATCAACCTTCATCGAGAAGG
>JAUWSZ010000463.1 GCA_030609865.1 bacterium
ACCTCCATTCCGACTCTCTTGGACATCAGCGAAACTCCTCTTCATCTACCATTTCGAAACAGCTCAACCCAAAGGTGGCCATGTAGCATTCCCGGGCGCAGATGCCGCACCCCTTGCAGTAGTCCAGGAGAATGTCCGGGTATCCCTCCGGGGTCATGACAATCGACGCATCGGGGCAGTAGATATAACAAACACCGCACTGGACGCAGTTGTCCGGGGTGAAGACCGGTCGCTGGCTCCGCCACCCGCCGGTAAGATACTCCGACGAACTTCCGGGATTCTCCGCCACCGCGCCGACGGGGATTTCCCTCCAGGTCCACGTCTTTTCTTTGCTGGTCAAGGCTTGATCTCCTCTTTCTCGACTTTGTCGTACGCCTCCCGCAAGGCCTTTTCGTTCTTGGCGGCAATCAGGCCGAACCGGTGGTGCAGTGGCTCCGACATGCTGTCGATATCCACGATGCCGGTGGCGCGAAGCATGGCACCGAGCATCGTCGTATTCGTGATCGGCCGGCCCAGAAGTTCCCGGGCGATGTGGGTTGCATCAACCGCCCAGAGGCTCCCCTCGAAATGAAACCGTGACGCAAGTTCCTTCACCGGCTGCTTGGAGTTGACCACCAGGGCTCCTCCCGCTTTCAGCCCTTCGGTCACGTCCATGATTTCCAGCAGGGAAGAATCGAGAACGAGAACGACGTCCGGATCGTAGATCTGGGATCGCAGGCGGATCTGCTCCTCAGCGACTCTCGAGAAGGCCAGGACCGGCGCGCCTCGTCGTTCCGGGCCGAAGCTGGGAAAGGCCTGAGCAAACTTGCCTTCTTGTATGGCGGCCAGGGCGAGGAGCTCGGCTGATGTGACAGCCCCCTGCCCTCCCCTGCCGTGGAAGCGGGTTTCGATCATCTGCAGGACTCCAGTTCAAGGAAAAAATGGGCACTTTTGCGGCAAGAACGTCAGAGTTTGACGTTTTCCAGTCGTTTTGTCAAGAATTCCTATAAATCCTGTCTTCCACGGATGGCGTCGGTCAGGGTTGCGCCGTCCGTGTATTCGAGGTCTCCTCCCACCGGGATCCCCCGGGCAATCCGGGTCACCCTGACCCCGAAGGGCTTGATCTGCTCCTTCAAGTAGAGGGCTGTGGCGTCGCCTTCGACAACGGGGTTCGTGGCCAGGAGGACCTCTTTTATCGTTCCGGGTTTGAGTCGCTCGAGCAGCTCCTTGACATAGATCTCGTCCGGGCCGATACCATCCAGCGGGGAGATCACCCCGTGAAGGACGTGGTATTTCCCGTTGAAGGAGCCGGTCTTCTCGATGGCGTACAGATCGTTCGGCTCTTCCACGACGCAGACGATCTCTTCGGCTCGGCCGGGGTCCCGGCAGAGGCGGCAGGGGTCCTGCTCGGTGATGTTCATGCAGACAGAGCAGAGCCGGATCTTCTCCTTCACGTCGAGGATTGCCTGTGCAAGCTGGCGGGCATATTCCTCTGAAGAGCCCAGGATATGGAAGGCCAGCCGCGAGGCGGACTTCTCCCCGATGCCCGGGAGCTTGGTGAGCGCTTCTATGAGGCGTGCTATAGGATCCATCGCCGGAGTCACATCAGGCCAGGGAGTTGAAGGCCGCCCGTGACCTTTGCCATCTCTTCGGAAACCATCTCCTGAGCCTTCTTGAGGGCCTCGTTCACGGCAGCCGCCACGAGGTCCTGCAGCATGTCTATGTCGTCCGGATCTACGACCTCAGGCTCGATCCGAATGGAGAGGACCTCCTGTTTCCCGTTTGCCGTGACCGTCACCATCCCGCCGCCCGAAGACGCCTCCACGGACCGCTCGGCCATCTCCTCCTGGATTTTGAGGATCTGGGCCTGCATCTTCTGGGCCTGTTTCATCATCTGCCCCAAGCCACCACCTTTTTTCATAACTCATCCCCCATCTCTTCCTTGGCTGTTAGCCGTTAGCTGTTAGCTCTTAGCCCCCCCCGCCGCCCTTTGGGCCGAACAGCTTTACGTCCTTGATCGGTCCATGGAAGACCTCGAGGGCGGTCTTCACGGTCTGGTCGTTCTGTGCCTCGTCGAGCGCGGAGGGGGAAGGCGTTGCCTTCGAGTCGTTCAGCCCCTTCGCAGAGCAGAGCTCGAACCTTACCGCCTCTCCGAAGCAGTCCCCGGCACTCCTCGACAGGCGTGTTCTTGTTTCCTTGTTGCCGAGTTGATCGAACAGGAACGTGCCTTCCTCGCAGAATACCTTGACCGTATCCTCGTTCACCTCCCACCGCGCCACGTCCTCGAGCAGGGCGGCCGTCATGGCCCTGTCCTTCCGGACCGTGTCGACAAAGCACTGCCAGGCATCGGGCGCGTTCCACGAGGCGCGGGGTGGGGAGGCCGGTCTGGGGCCCCCGGTCTTCTTCTTGTCCCCTTCCAGGGTCCGCGGGCCGGTGCTCGGAGCCGGCGCCGCTGCCGGCCTTGCTTGCGCCTTCTTCGCCGGAGGGCTCGGGGAAGGAGCGCGTCGGGCGGTATGCCCGGAGGTCATCGTCTCCTCGAAGGACGTGATCTTCTCCAGTATTTTCTCCAGGGGTTCCAACCGGCCGAGATGAGCCATCTTGATCAGGGTAATCTCCATCCCCATTCGTGGCAGGCTCGACCGGAGGATGTCTTGCTCGGCCTTGAGAAGTATGGAAACCAGGCGTCTCAAGTCTTCCGGGCCGGCCTCTTCCGCCTGTTGCTTCAACTCCTGGATTTCCCCGTCATTCATGTCCAGCACGGACGAGGGATCCGGAAGAAGGCGAGCCATCAGGAGGTTGCGGAAGTGTTCGACGAGGTCCCGGTAGAACTGGTTGATGTCATAGCCGGATCGGTAGATCTCGTCCAATGCCTCGATGCACTCCCTGGGATCCTGCCCGAGGATTGCAGCGGAAATCCTGTAGAAGTACTCTCGCCCGGCGATGCCGAGGATCTCCGCGACGGCCTCGTCGGGCACGGACGGGCCGCAATAGGAGATGATCTGGTCGAGCAGGCTCTGCGCATCCCGCATACTCCCATCGGCCGCCTTGGCGACCGCTGACAGCGCACGTTCATCGATCTCGTATCCCTCTTCCTGTGCCATCTCCTGAAGCCGCTCGAGGATCTTGGCCCTGGGGATCCGGCGGAAGTCGAAGCGCTGACAGCGAGACTGGATCGTCTCCGGGACCTTGTGGGGTTCTGTCGTTGCGAAGATGAAGACCACGTGGTCCGGGGGTTCCTCCAGGGTCTTCAGCAGGGCATTGAAGGCGCTCTTCGAGAGCATGTGCACCTCGTCGATGATGTAGACGCGGTGTTTGCCGGGCCGAGGCAGGTACTTGATGTTTTCCCTTAATTCACGGATGTCGTCGACGCTCGTGTTCGAGGCCCCGTCGATCTCGTACACGTCCAGGCTTCTGCCCTCGTCGATTTCCTGACAGGAGGAGCAGTCGTTGCAGGGTTCCGGCGTGGGCCCCTCGTCGCAGTTCAGGCATTTGGCCAGGATGCGCGCAGCCGACGTCTTGCCCACCCCGCGGGAGCCTGAAAACAGGAAGGCATGGGCCACGTGGTTTGTCTTGACCGCGTTCTTGAGCGTGCGGGAGATGAACTCCTGGCCCACCATCTTGTCAAAGGTGCGGGGCCGCCATTTTCGGGCCAGAACGAGATAGGACATTTAAGAGGAATCCTCAACGGATTAAAAAAGGGCTTGGCCATGCACCCAGTTTCGACGCTGC
>JAUWSZ010000132.1 GCA_030609865.1 bacterium
AAAGTCCCATCTGCGGCGTTCGGCTTCATCCCTCGTCATTCAACGTACAGTAAGTACGCTTGATTATTGACCTGGATCCCCGCCTTCGCGGGGGCATGTTTTGCCTGCCTTGCATCTGGAACTTTTTGAACAGCCTCCAACAGCCACTTATTCAACGGGCTGTTAGAGGTTCTGGCCTTTCCGGGTTGATCCTTCTCGCGGTCCGGCCCTTTTGACACGTCCCCCGACACACCCTATACTTCTCCGTTTCAGGTTTTGGCAGGCTCGACCCTGGTCGAGCGACCCTTTTGGTCATCCAGAGAAGAACGAAAATGGACTTGAAATATCTCTTCTACCCCAGGAGCATCGCGGTCGTCGGCGCGTCCCCCGGTATGGCGACCGGCAGGATGCCCTTCTTCCAGATACTCAAGAGCACAGGGTACAAAGGGGAGGTGTATCCGGTGAACCCCTCTCACGAGGAGATCGACGGGCAGCGTGTCTATC
Source organism: bacterium (assembly GCA_030609865.1). The sequence goes on from JAUWSZ010000132.1 coordinate 484, forward strand.
CTTCCCTTGCCGAGGTCCCGGATGGCGTGGACCTCGCTGTTTGCCTGGTCCCTTCCAGGTTTGCCCTGGACACGCTCGAGGTCGCCGCGGAGAAAGGCGTCCGTTTCGTGCACTTCTTCACCTCCGGGTTCTCGGAGGTGGGCAAGACGGATCTGGAAGAGGCGATGATACGGGTTGCCCGGAAGGGAGGGATCCGGATCGTGGGCCCTAACTGCCTGGGCGTCCACTGCGCCGAATCCGGGGTGACCTTTGACCCGACGGTCGAGCAGGAGGAGTTCGGTACGGTGGCCTTCCTCGGCCAGTCCGGAGGCGTGACGAACAACTTCATGCGTATGGCCAACGCCCGAGGCCTTGGTATCAACAAAGCGGTGTCCTTCGGCAACCAGATGGACCTGGCCGTCGAAGAATTCCTGGAGTACCTTGCAGACGACGACGGGATCAAGGTAATCGCTGCGTACATCGAGGACATCAAGGACGGCGGCGCCTTCCTCCGGGCCTTGAAGAGGATTACGCCCACGAAGCCGGTCATCATCCTGAAGGGCGGTGTTACGGGAGAGGGGGCCGAGGCGGCGGCGAGCCATACGGGCGCCATGGCCGGCGAGTATTCGATCTGGTCCGCTGTGATGCGCCAACACCGATGCATAGAGGTGCACACGGAAAGGCAAATGGTCGATACGGTGATGTTGGCCACGTCGGAGAAGATCCCGGCCGGGCCCAGGATAGGCTACCTGGGTGCGGGTGGGGGGACATCCGTGCTGTTCACGGACCTGGCGGCGAGCGCGGGATTCTCGATTCCCGAACTGAGCCAGAAGACACAGAAGAGCATCGGCGGCAAGATACCGGATGTGAACACGAGCACCCGGAACCCTGTTGACCTGGGGGCCGCCGGGTTTAGCTACAAGATCATGACCCATGCCATGAGGGAACTGGATCGGGACGAAAACATAGATTTCATCATCATCTATCTCTCTTTGGATTATCTGAACCTGTTCGGGCACAAGCGGTTGGAGAAGGGCTTGCACGCCATCGGTGCGGAGGCCAAGGAACTCACGAAGCCTGTGATCCCCGTCTTGGCCAAGTCGGCCGACGACAAGCTCCGGCTCGAAGAGATCAGGTTGCTGGCGCTCTCCATCTTCAGGGGCTCGGGGTTGAGCATGTACAACGACCTGGAAGATGCGATCGCGGCAGTCCGAGCCGTCCTGCCCTGGAGCCTTTCCCGGAAAGAGAGCGGGGTCAAAGGGTTCGCAGCTGCGAAGTGACCGGGCGGAGCGCCTCTGCTCCATACGTCCATCCGCCTTCGCAGGGGACCACGGCCTTGGCCGTGGATGAATACGCATCCTTCGAAGCTCGCTTTTGTGAGCTTCGGCGTGATGTCGCCCCAGGCGTTTTGATGGGACCACGGGTTTACCCGTGGGGCTCCATTCCCGTTGCCCCCTCAGACGGAACAAGCAAAATGAAAGAAGCCACTTCTCCCGCGGGACAGGCCGCGGAGCGGGAAGACCTCACCCATCGCTACATCATCGGAATCGACCTGGGCACCACGAACTCGGCGGTGGCCTACGTCGATCTTGCCTGTGAAGAGGACGAGCCGGGGCATCGCTCGATTCGTCTGCTCGAGCCCCCTCAACTGGTAGCTCCCGGCGAGGTTGCGGCCCGTCAGGTCCTTCCTTCGTTCCTCTATCTCCCCGGGCGTTACGAACTCTCCGAAGGGAGCACCAGCCTGCCGTGGGACGAAGAACGCGGCTTTGCGGTGGGCGAGTTCGCGCGGGAACAGGGCGGGCTCGTGCCCGGCCGTCTGGTCTCTTCGGCCAAGTCCTGGCTGTGTCACGGCGGCGTAGACCGAACGGCCCCGATTCTCCCCTGGGGAGCGGCAGAGGGGGTTCCAAAGGTTTCGCCCGTGGAGGCAAGCGCGCGCTACCTGCAACACATCCGCGAGGCCTGGAACCAGCAGATGGCCGAGGACGACGAGGGGAGCCGCATCGAAGAGCAGCGGGTGATCCTCACGGTGCCTGCCTCGTTCGATGAAGTGGCCCGGGAGTTGACGGTCGCTGCGGCCCGGCAGGCAGGCCTCTCCCGCGTCATCCTGGTCGAGGAGCCTCTCGCCGCGTTCTACGCATGGCTCTCCAGGCATGAGCAGGACTGGGCGAGCGAGATGCAGGCCGGACAGTTGGTCCTCGTGTGTGACGTGGGAGGTGGGACCACGGATTTCACCCTCGTGGCCATTCGAGAGGGCGAGAAGGGTTTGCGGTTCGATCGACTCGCCGTGGGCGATCACCTGATGTTGGGTGGGGACAACATGGACCTTGCCCTGGGCAGGCATCTGGAAGCAAGGCTCCTGGGCCGGCCCGGAAAGCTCGAGTCCAAACGATGGCATCAGCTCTGCCATCAGTGCAGGAAGGCCAAGGAGACCCTTCTCGGGCAAGAAGACGAGCAGGCAAGCATGGACGTCGTGGTGATGGGCTCGGGCGGGAAGCTGATCGCCGATACGTTGAAAGGGACCCTGACGCGTGAGGAGGTGGGGCAGTTGATCCTGGAAGGCTTCTTTCCGGTCGTTTCCCTGGAAGACGGCCCTCAGGAAGGGCGGCGCACCGGCCTGACCGAATGGGGGTTGCCCTATGTCCAGGATCCGGCCGTCAGCAAGCACATGGGCGCCTTCTGGAAGCGGTTCGAGTCCTTGATGGCCCGGGAGACAGGTCGATCCGCGCTGTACCCGGATTTTCTCCTGTTCAACGGCGGGTCCCTCACACCGGCCCCGGTGCGAAATCGGATACGGGAAATCGTTTCACACTGGTTCCGGGACGTGGCGGGTGAGGGATGGTTTCCGGAAGAGCTGGAGAACCCGAACCCGGAGCTGGCCGTCGCCATCGGCGCCGCCTACTACGGCCTGGTTCGCATGGGCGAAGGGGTCCGGGTGGGGGCAGGAAGCCCCCGCGCCTACTACGTGGACGTGGAAGCCGAAAAGGCTGTCGGCGAGGCGGGCTCGCGCACAGGGGTTTGCCTGGTGCCCAGGGGCACGGAGGAAGGATTCGAGGTGCAGCTGGAGGCCCCGACTTTTGAAGTCCTTGCCAATCAGCCCGCGAGCTTTCAACTCCTCAGTTCCAGCACCCGTCTCGGAGACCGGCTGGGCGAAGTGATCGACCTGGCGCAGGACGAGATTACCGTGTTTCCGCCGATCCGGACCGTCCTGCGGTACGGAAAGAAGGGCCTTGCCCGGAAGCTGCCGGCCCAGTTGGCGGTGAGGCTCACCGAAGTGGGAACCCTCGACCTGTGGTGTCAGTCCAGCGAGACCCCTCATCGCTGGCAGCTTCGGTTCGACGTGCGCCAGGAGGTCAACCCGGAAGCGACAGCGGAGATGTCCTCCGGCGAGATTCTCGATCAGGCCATCATCGAAAAGGCCCAGGAGAAGATACAGGCTGCCTTCGCGGGAGGGGAGACCTCGAAAGAACATTCCCCGGAACGCCTGATGAAGGGGCTTTCCGCGGCCGTGAGGATGCAGAGGGAGAAATGGCCCACTTCTCTCGTTCGCAGGCTGTCCGACACCCTGCTGGAGGTTCGGAAGGGCCGGGCCCTCAGCCCGCAGCACGAGGCGCGCTGGTTCAACCTGCTCGGCTTCTGTCTTCGGCCCGGCTTCGGGGATCCGGTGGACGAGTGGAGGATGAAAGAGGTCTGGAAGGTCTATCTTCAGGGGCTGCATTTCCCCAGACGGGTGCCCTGCCGATCCGAACTCTGGATCTTCCTGCGCCGTGTGGCCGGTGGGCTGTCGGCCGGACACCAGTGGCGCGTCTACCAACAGCTTTCCGGATATTTCCAGTCCCCTGGCGCAAAGAAGAAGAAGTGGGACAGTCAGCTGCCAAAGCGCCTGAACGCACAGGAAGAGATCGAGGTCTGGATGGCCCTGGCCAATTTCGAACGTCTTCCGGTCGAGACCAAGGTAGAGCTCGGCCGCCTCCTGCTCGAGAAGATCCGGAAGAAGACGAGGCCTCAGGAGTTGTGGACCCTGAGCCGTCTCGGGGCCCGGGTTCCCCTTTACGGTCCCCTCGACCGGGTGATTCCGAACGGGGAGGCCTCCTCCTGGGTAACGAAGCTGCTCTCGTTGGGCCTTCCCGCCAGGGAAGCGATGGCCCACGCACTGGTCCAGCTCGCCCGACACACGGGAGACAGGGAGAGGGATATTTCAGAGAAGGACCGGCAGCAGGTGGCAGAGTGGCTGGGCCAGCTTCCCCAACCGGACCGGCTCCGGGAACTGCTCACGAACCCGGAGAGCGCCTGGGAAGAGCAGGAACAGGCCTGGATCTTCGGAGAGACCCTGCCGACAGGCCTCACGCTCTCCCGCTGATGCCGCCGGTTTCTCTTCTTTTGGCTGTTAGGTATTAGCTGTTAGGTATTAGCTCCCCACCATTCCCCCCCGACTGGGCTGTGGTTGGGGGTGGGCTAATACCTAATACCTAATACCCAAAACGCGAGGGGTCAGACCTACACATTTGACAAAGTGGCCCGGTAGCGTAGAAGACAGGGCTTGGAAAGCTTGCCATGAAGATGCGTTAGAGACTATCTTTGTCAATTGTGTAGGTCTGACCCCTCTGGGCTCGTCAAATCCGTTGTTCATTTGAGGCTTCATGCCTGACCAGAGAACAGACATCGCTATTGTCGGGGCCGTAGTAGCGGGATCTCGACTCGCTTATCTGCTTGCCGGACAAGGATTCGAAGTGACCCTCTTCGATCCGAAGCCGGCCTGGGAAAAGCCTTGTGGTGGAGGGCTTACGGACAAGCTCATTGAAGAATTCGGCGATGTGGTGGCGGCGTTGCCGGAAGTCCGAAGCCACGACAGGCTCGAGGTCGCCTTCTTCACCGGCCGCAGGGCGTCCATCCCCATGGAGCGACCGTTGGTCACGGTTTCCAGGAGGGTCTTGGGCGAGCTTCTCCTGGACAAGGCCGTGAGGGTGGGCGCCTGTCTGCGGAAAGAAAAGGTTGTATCGATCCGTGAGAAAGCCGGTGAGCACGAGCTCATCACCAGGGCTGGAACATACCGGGCGAGCCTGGTAGTCGGAGCGGACGGGATGGCGAGCCTTGTTCGCAGGCGATTCCTGCGTCCCTTCCCGAGGGAGGAGCTGTGGCTGGCGCACGGCGCCCTGCTTCCGGTAGAGGTGGATCTGCCGATCATCATCAAGTTCTTCAGCGGGTTCCCGGGCTATGCGTGGGTTTTTCCGAGAACCGGCCAGACCTCGGTGGGGATCATGACCCTTGCCTCCGAGGGTCGAAAGCGGGGACAGATGGCCGAACGTCTTCGTGAATTCGCGTGCTGTGAATTTGAGCGGGCCGGCCTGGCCCGCCCGGAAATGGGCCAAATCTATGCCCGGCTCCTGCCCGGTCTTCGGCCCCGAGCCTTTGCCGACAACACCGTTGCCGGCCCTGGCTGGGCCTTGATCGGAGATGCCTCCGGATCCGTCGATCCTCTCACCGGAGAAGGAATCTACTACGCGCTCAAGACCGCCCACCTTCTCGCCGAGGCTCTTATGGAGGGCAATCTCGGCGCTTATGAGCCGGCCTGGAGAGCCATGACCACGGCCAGCATCGCCAAGGTCAGCAAGAAGCGTGGTACTTTCTACCACCCCGCCACCCTGCGCACGCTCGGCTTCCTTCTCGACTACAGCCCCTCGATCAGAGCCCTTGCATGCGACGTCATCTGCGGGAGCCAGAAGTACGATACGCTGAGGCCTCGGATCAAGTCAGAACTACCCTCGTATATCAAAGAAACCCTCTTCAACCTTTTCTCCTTTCGCAGAGGGCATCTGTGATCTTGATTCCTTGATTCGACCCTCTGGAGTCGGTACCATTCAACTCTCGACAACCCGGTCCACCCGTTGATTGTTCGGTGTTTATGAAAGCAGGCATGTTCCTCGTCATCAGCATCTTCCTCAGCCTGTACGGAGGGATGCACTACTACATTTACAGGAAGACGATCGCTGCTGTCTCCTGCAGCCACGGCCTTCTTCTTTGCGCTCTCGCCTTGCTCCTCGTTGCGCCGCTGGTGGCGGAACTCCTGAAAGGCGTCGGTCTGTTCGGGCTTGCCGTTCCCATCGGCTGGGTCGGATACACCTGGATGGGGTTTGCGTTCCTGTTTTTTTCCTTTGCCGGCTTGCTGGATGTTTCGGTGTTCTGTCTGAAGGCAGGGGGCAATCTGGTCGGGGTGGAGGTGGCCCCGCTCCCGGAACTGTCGCCGCTCTGGAGGCTTCTTTTGCCGGCTGTCCTTGCCCTGGCAGCGACCGGCCATGGTTTTGTTGCCGCCCGGCAGGTCAACGTGGAATGGGTGCGGATCCGGACGCAAAAGCTCGCAGAGAGGTCCGAGCCCTTTCGCATCGTTCAGATCTCCGACC
>JAUWSZ010000631.1 GCA_030609865.1 bacterium
CTGGACTACTGCAAGGGGTGCGGCATCTGCGCCCGGGAATGCTACATGGCCACCTTTGGGTTGAGCTGTTTCGAAATGGTAGATGAAGAGGAGTTTCGCTGATGTCCAAGAGAGTCGGAATGGAGGTCAGCATTGCCGTTGCCGAGGCGGTCAAGCTCGCCAACGTCGATGTGATTGCGGCCTATCCGATCACGCCGCAGACCCATATTGTCGAGCACCTGTCGGAGTTGGTGGCCGACGGCGACCTGGACGCAGAGTACGTATGCGTGGAGAGCGAACACAGCGCCATGAGCGCTGTCGTCGGGAGTTCCGCCGCCGGGGCGCGAACCTACACGGCCACGGCCAGCCAGGGGCTGGCCCTGATGCACGAAATCCTGTTCATCGCCTCCTCGATGCGGTTTCCCATCGTCATGACCGTGGCGAACCGGGCGCTGTCCGGCCCGTTGAGCATCTGGAACGATCACAGCGATATCATGGCCTCCCGCGATTGCGGCTGGATTCAGTACTTTGTCGAGAACGGGCAGGAGGCCTTTGATCATACGCTGATCGCCTTCCGGGTTGCCGAGGACCCGGAGGTGAGCCTTCCGGCCATCGTCAACCTGGACGGGTTCGTCCTGAGCCACGTGATCGAGCCCCACATCCTGCTCGACGAAGAGGAGGCGGCTCGATATCTGCCGCCCTTCCGACCCCTGAATCGGCTGGACCCCGACAATCCGGTGAGCATGGGCGATTTCGCAACGCCGGAATTTTACACCGAGGTCAAGAAGGCGCAGGAAGAAGCGCTCCGGAACTCCCGGACCACGATCGACAAGGGATGGAAGGAGTTCGCCGACCTCACAGGACGGCAATACCATGCCGTCGAAACGTACAAGGCCGAGGGGGCCGAGGTCCTGCTGCTTTCGATGGGCGCCCTAGGAGAAACCGCTTCCGTGGCCGTCGACCGGATGCGAGAGCAGGGACTTCCCGTGGGGCTCGTCAAGCTCAGGCTGTGGAGGCCCTTCCCGTCAGACGACCTTCTGAAGGCCCTGGGTGGGGCAAAGAAGATCGTCGTCATGGACCGGGCCATTTCCTTCGGTGCGGCGACCAACCCGGGTGCGGCCGAGGTGACCAGCCTGCTCTACGACACGGAACCCAGACCTTGTATATTCAACTCGGTGGTTGGGCTCGGAGGCCGGGATGTGCGGGTGGAGGACTTCGAGGCAATCGTTAAGAAGGCCATGCAGGGACACAGCTACCCGGGGCCCGTTGGAGATTACGACCTGATAGGGGTGAGGGAATAATGGAAAATCTGAATATCTACGTCCCCAGGCTCCTGGATGCACGGGAGTACTTCGCGGCAGGTCAACGGGCCTGCCAGGGTTGTGGCGAAACCGTTGCCCTCCGGCAGATCTTGAAGGCCGTGGGCCGGAACGTGATCCTCGCAAATTCGACGGGCTGCTCGGAGATCATTTCCTCTCCGTTTCCGCAGACCGCCTGGCACGTCCCCTGGATCCACGTGGCCTTCGAAAACGCGGCGGCCGTGGCGGCCGGGGTCGAGGCAGGAATCAAGGCCCTGGAAAGAAAGGGGATGCTGCCCGAACGCAAGATCTGTGTGATGGCCATCGCGGGTGACGGCGCCACGGCGGACATCGGCTTTCAGGCCCTCTCGGGTGCCGTAGAACGGGGACACAACTTCGTCTATGTGTGTCTGGACAACGAGGCCTACATGAACACCGGCATCCAGCGCTCGTCGTCCACGCCCTTTGGCGCCATGACCACAACTTCGCCTCCGGGGCGGATGAGCAAGGGACAGAAGACCTGGAAGAAAAATCTTCCGGAGATTCTGGCGGCCCACGAGATCCCGTACGTCGCGACCGCATCACCGAGCTATCCCTTTGACCTCGTCCGGAAGGTGAAGCGAGCGGTCGAGGTGGACGGGCCGGCTTATCTCCACGTGCTGACCGTCTGCCCCACAGGGTGGCGATCCGCCGGGGAGGAGACGATCCGGCTTGGGCGGTTGGCTGCCGAATGCGGCGTGTTCCCTCTCTACGAGGTGGATCAGGGCAAGTACACGATCAACCTGGACCCGGGCGAGCTCAAGCCCATGAAGGAGTACCTGGGACTCCAGGGGAGATTCCGGCACCTGAAGCCGGAGGATCTCGAATACATCGAAAACAGAATCCATACAAACTTTGAGAAACTCAGGGCCAAGGTGCGCATGACCGCCGAACTGGACAAGGAAAGCCGGAAGGCCACCAAGCAAGGACCGAAGACGGGGAAAAAGGCCGCCCGATCGAAAAAATAGCCGGCCCTCAGCCGCGAAAGCAGCACGCCGCAAGCCCACAGGGGGAAAGGATAAATGGCGACCCAGGAAGTCAACCGGATTCTCAAACGATACTGCAATGATCCCACCGACATCATTGCCATTCTCCAGGACGTGCAGCATACCTACCGCTACTTGCCCAAGGACGTGATGGAAACCCTGGCCACGAAGCTGGATATTCCCCTGAGCCGGGTCTATCATCTTGCCACCTTTTTCCGCGCCTTCAGCCTCGAGCCGCGGGGAAAACACGAGCTTCACGTGTGCACGGGGACGGCCTGCCACGTGAGGGGCGCACCGCGTATCCTGGAAGCCCTGGAGCGGGCCCTGAAGGTCCGGGCGGGAGAGACCACGCCGGATCTCCAATATACCCTCGAGACCGTGAACTGCGTCGGGGCTTGCGCCCTGGGCCCGGTCGTCGTGGTGGACGGAGAGTCAAAGGGCAAGCTGAACCCACAGAGGGCGGAACGCCTGCTGAAGCAGATCGAACCAGAGGCTCAACCCAAGAAGACGGCAGCAAAGACCTCCCCGGCGAAGGCGAAGAAAAAGGCTGCGGCTCCCAAGAAGAAGACGCCTGCACGCAAGGCTGCTTCAGCCGTCAAGAAGACGAGCAAGAC
>JAUWSZ010000202.1 GCA_030609865.1 bacterium
GCCTTCGGCTCGCAATATCCACAGTGTGCAACGCGCTTCCAATTGCGTTCACATGAACCAGCTGGGCCGCTCTTCCATCCAGCGACGTGCCGTTTCCCGAAGCCATTCTTCCAGGCCTTTCTGCATGTAGAATCTGGGTTGCAGCAGATCATCATCCGGGGCGATCACGCCCTCCTCGATCGCGGTCCTTGCCAGGGCTGTGTGTGGATAGATGCGGACGCCGATCGAGAGCTTGACCAGGTCCAGGGGCAGGGAATCGACGAAGGCAAAGCTCTCGTTGACCGATTCTCTCGTTTCCCCCGGCCCCCCGAGAAGCTGGAAGCCGATCTGGCCTATCCCATGATCGGCGAGCATGGTCGAGAACTCGCGCACAACCTTCTTGTCGAAACGCTTGTTCATGCTGGCGAGCATCCGGTCTGATCCGCTCTCGAAACCAAGGCTCGCCTCGGAGCAGCCGGCCTCGGCCATGTCCTTGACGAGATCCCTGTCGCCCACTCCGGGGTAGATGATGCAGGCCCAGGATATGTCCAGCCTCTCCCTCGCAAGGGTTCTACACAGCTCGCGTGCATAGGTCGCCGGGATGTTGAAGGTGTTGTCAACAAACATGAACCGCTTGAACCCGGCCCGGCGGCGCCGGGCGATCCACTCGACCACGGCCTCCGGAGACCTCTTCCGCAGACCCCTTCCCTCGATGGTCGCGGTCGAGCAGTAACTGCAATCCATCGAGCATCCCCGCCGGGTCTGGATCGGGATCATCATGTCCTTGTTTCCGGCATCAGCAGCGCCGAGCAGGTGGTCATCGGGCAGGGGAAATTCGTCCAGGTCCTTCGTGAAGGCCCTCTCCCCCTGAAGGCCCTGCCCCGGCAGGTACAGGCCCGGGACGCGAGAAAGGTCGGCCCCCCTTTCCAGATGATCCAGCAGGGTCGGAAAGGCCTTCTCCCCCTCCCCCTGAATCCCCATCTCCGCCCCGAGATAGGCCAGCACGGCCTCGGGCAACATGCTGAAGCCCGCCCCCCCGAGCACGATCCGGGCATCGGACACGGCCCGGCAGTCGGCAACGACCCCCTTTGCCTGATCGAGAAGGAACCGCGTGTTCTCCATGGCCTGGTCGTCGATGTTGCGGACCGAAATCCCGATGATGTCCGGCCGAAACCCCTCCACGGCGGCCCGGATGGCTGGAAGTGTGTCGGTTTCGTCCATCAGGTCGACCAGCTTGACCTCGTGGCCGGCCCTTTCCGTCGCAGCGGCCACACAGCCCAGCCCGAGGGGCAGGCTCGGCAAGGTGATCTGTTCCATATTCGCGGAAACAAACAAGACTCGCATCTGCTCGGGACCTCCGTTGCCAGGTTGTCAGAGGCACGCCTCGATTCGTGCCCAGAGAGTTCGGTGCCTGTCCCCGATCTCGGGGAGTTCGGTGCCTGTCCCCGATCTCCGACCCTCTGAGTCTATGATGACATATTAAGGATTAAGGATATATTGTTCCATCAGGTGGCTTTCCTCAAGGGAAAGAAGGAGTTGGGCCATTCCGAATCTCCTGCAACTCCCCTGCAACCTTGACTTTTTTTGCCAAGTCGTGTTAAGAGGAACGGTTGGTTTTTCACCGAAAAGGCTAATCGCTGGCCCTAAGGAGAAACGCATGAAGAAACCGCTTTGGACCCCCTCAGAGGCTTGGACCAAGAACGCCAACATCACGCAATTCATCGAGAAGGTCAACCAGAAGTATGGGAAGGACTTGAAGACCTACGAGGACCTCTACCAGTGGTCGGTCGATGCGATCCCGGATTTCTGGGCCAGTGTCTGGGAGTTCGCGGGGATTCGTGCGTCCAAGGGCTACGACCAGGTGGTCGAAGACTTGAGCCGGTTCCCCGGGACCAAGTGGTTCCCCGGAGCAAGCCTGAACTTTGCCGAGAACCTCCTCAGGTATCGCGACGATCACCTTGCCTTCGTATTCCGGGGCGAGGACAAGAAAACGGTTCAGATGACCTATCGGGAGCTGTACGAAAAGGTGGCCCGGCTGGCCAAATCGCTGCGAGACCTGGGGATCAAGCCGGGCGACCGCGTGGCCGGCTACATGCCGAACATGATCGAGACGGCCGTGGCCATGCTCGCATCGACGAGCGTGGGCGCCACCTGGTCTTCCTGTGCGACGGACATCGGCGCCCAGGCCGCGCTCGACCGTCTGGGCCAGATCGAGCCGAAGGTGCTCTACACAGTCAACGGGTATTACTACAAGGGCAAAACCTTCGACTCCCTGGGCAACGCTACCGAGATCGCCAAGGGGATCCCGTCCCTGAAGAAGGTGATCGTGGCCTCCTACACGGACGAGACCCCGGATTTGAGCGCCATCCCGAACGCGGTCTGGTTCGATGACTTCCTGGCCAAGGGGGAAGAGCCTCCCCTCGAGTTCGAGCAACTCCCCTTCGACCATCCGGTCTACATCATGTTTTCCTCAGGAACCACGGGTAAGCCCAAGTGCATGGTGCAGGGGGCCGGCGGGGTCCTGATCAACCACCTGAAGGAGCTGCTCCTCCACACGGACCTGAAGCGGGAGGACAGGATCCTCTACATCACGACGTGCAGCTGGATGATGTGGAACTGGCTGCTCAGCTCCCTCGGTGTCGGGGCGACCGTGGTGCTCTTCGACGGCAACCCCAACCATCCGGATGAGGGGGCGGTCTGGAGGATGCTCCAGGACGAGAAGGTGACGGTCTTCGGAACGAGCGCGAGCTACATCAACTTCCTGAAGTCCCAGGGGATGACGCCTGGCAAGGACTTCGATCTCGCTTCGCTGAGAGCCATCTCGCAGACCGGCTCCCCCCTGTCTGCCGAAGGGTTCGAGTACGTGTACCAGGAGATCAAACAAGATCTGCACTTCAACTCGATTTCGGGCGGCACGGACATCAACGGCTGCTTTGCCGCCGGCAACCCGATCAGCCCGGTATACGCGGGCGAGCTTCAGGGCGGGGCCCTGGGTATGAAGGTGAAGGCGTACGACGACAAGGGCAAGCCGGTGCTCGACGAACAGGCCGAACTCGTCTGTGAGGCCCCTGCCCCGCCGATGCCCCTGTACTTCTGGAACGACCCGGACGGGAAGAAGTACCACGACGCCTATTTTGATGTGTACCCGAATGTGTGGCGACACGGGGACTACATCGTGATCCACAAGGACACGGGGGGCATCACCTTCTACGGCCGCTCGGATGCGGTCCTGAAGCCCTCCGGCGTGCGCATCGGCACGGCCGAGATCTACAACATCATCGATCCCTTCGAGGAGATCGCAGACAGCCTGGTGATCGGACAGAACTACAAGGGAGACCAGCGGGTGCTTCTGTTCGTGCGGATGGCCCCCGGACACGAATTGACCGACGAACTGCAGGCCAAGATCAAGAAGACGCTCAGGGGGCGGGCTTCCCCGCGACACGTCCCGGCGGTCATCATGGAAGTGCCGGACATCCCGTACACCTTGAACATGAAGAAGGTGGAGAGCGCGATCACGAACATCGTGAACGGCAGGCCCGTGGTGAACCGGGATGCCCTGGGCAACCCGGAATCCCTCGACTACTACGAGTCCATCCTGCCGGATCTCCAGAAGTTGAGGCGCCTATCTCCAGGCGAAGAAAGGCTGGTCATAATGGGCAACGCGCGTGTCGTTGCCCAGGATCGCCACTTCCCGGAACTGGTAGAGGAAGGCGGCCGTAGGCGCTGCGATGAAGCTTTCCCCCACCGGCATGCACAGGATCGGGTGCTCGCTATCCACGGTGTCTTCGAGCAAGGGCGCGTCCTCGCGCAGCAACTCCGCAACCGGGATGCGATGAATCGATTCCACCTCGGCCGGATTCGGCGTCAGATCCACGCCCGGACCGCCCCACACCACAACGGGCGTGATGACAAAGCCTGAACGGGTCGCAAAGTCATCGAGCCGCCCGATCACGTTCTCGCGGGGCAACTCCAGGCCCACTTCCTCGGCCAGCTCCCGAAGGGCCGTGTCCTCGGGGTCCTCGCCTGCATCCGCGCTTCCCCCGGGAAGTGCCCACTGCCCCGCGTGGTTCTTGAGCTTCAGGGATCTTCGCGTGAGAACGAGGGCCGCGTCTTCGCTCGAGAACGCATCCATCGGTATGCCGTACACGCCGCGCTCCTGGGCGACATCCACGACCGTAAGGGCCACGGCGGCCTGCTTGAGGCCCTCCCGTGCCAGGCTTCGGGCCTCGAATCCCCGGAGGTTCTCTCTGATTCGCTCGTACAGCTCTTCGTTGCAGGTCAGTGGATCAGAATCTTTCATATCATTCCCATGCCCCGGCCTTTCAGCCCTCTCCCCAGGCCTTCCGGCTCCTGGCAATCTTCTTCCGGACCGTCTTCCAGGCCTCTTGCTTCAAGAAGGATTCTTCCCAGCGCTCCAGCATCTGCTCGTACATCCCGTAGGAAACGGCAAAGCTCAATTCATCGGGCTTCAGGAACTTGCGGCACGATGGGTCCAGGCTGCCCAGTACGGCAACCTGCCGGCCCTCGCTCAGGTATTTCATCGGCCAGGTCACCAGCCCGGAACAGCCGGGACCGAACGGGGTCCTGACCGCGTCGATGTCCTCGGTCACGAAGGCGACGAGAAACGAGAGCCCTCCGATCACCTCCGGCCGGGCAAAGAAGACGACCACCTCGGGGCACTCGCCCTCCTCGAACCGGTCGATCGGCTTGATCACACAGAACCGCTTGGGCGCAGGCAACGGGTCCACCGCCTCGAAGAAGGCAGTGGCCGCGTCCGGTGAGGAGGCATAGCGCTCTCCTTCGAAGATGCCTTCGATGCCCGTGGAGATGAAGAAGGGGTGCATGTTGAGGTAGGGCTTCAGGAAGCCGAGGTAGAAGGCGCCCCCCAGACAGCCGAAGCGTTCCTTGTCAAAGTATGCAGCGGTCTTCTTCTTCCGGGCCAGCCACACCTTGCCCAGCACACAGGAAAAGTTCTCCTGAACGGCCATCCAGTCCACCTCGCCCTTTTCCTCCGCCTCCCGGCTCACCGGTGTCTGCGCCTTGGGTGACACGCCTTCTTCCGGCTTCACATCCGTGTAGAAGACCCCCATGGGCGGTTCATCCAATCCGAGGACTTCGAGCAGACTGTTCATGGCTACTCCTTTCACTCCGAATCACTTCTCCCCTCTGAAGGTGTCGATAGACAACCATCTAGGGCAATTCGGGCAGGATTTTGTGATTTTGGGGTCAGGTCGTCACACCGCCCTCAAGAACTTGTTTCTGCACGACCTTCATCGATAACGCGTCCGACGGTCTACGGCTGTCGTTGCAGCATGCCCTTTTCCTGCTTCTGTTTCCACTCCTTCATCTTCTTTCTCATCTCTTCCTGCTTCTGCTTCATGGCCCGCTCGGCTTCCTTCCGCGTGATGAAGCCGTCGCGGTTCTCGTCCGCCACGTCGAATCGTTCGTTCGCCTTCTTGATTTCGTATTCCACGTACTCGGCCCGGTCGATCCTGCCGTCCCCGTTCGCATCCATCTCGTCGAATCGCTTCTCAAAGGCGGCCATCGCAGCCTTGGAGGCCGTGTCCGCAAGACAAAGGCTGCCCGGGTTCAGCAGCACCGCAACGGCCGCGATCAGGACGATCATCCTGGGCTTCATCATTCCTCCTGAGGGGTGATCAATATAGGAAACCGCCTAGCCCCTTGTCAAACAAAGTGCCATGAATCCAAAAAACAGATTGACATCAAATTTATTATCATATATGATAACATACCATGAAGGACTACAGCGTCTCAGAGAAGCTCAAAAAACGTCGCCTGGAAGTGGGCTTGTCGCTGTCGCA